>ONRO01000233.1 GCA_900320235.1 uncultured Eubacteriales bacterium | reverse complement strand
GAAAGCACTGATATCAACAGCATCACTGAAGATCTTGTACACAGTCTCAAGGGAATCGGTGAACCGCTCAGCAGTTTTACAGAAAACGGCATCACAAAGCTTTATTTTTACGGCAGCTCAAGAGAATCAATGCATGAAGCAGCAAAAATCTATGCCGAAAGGATAAACCCTCGGAACCCGGGGATCAATATTACATTTGAATAAGATAATCTGGCAGAGTTTTCTTATATTTTAGGAAGCCTGCCATTTTTTATTAAAATATTACTATTATTCTATCAACGGTTTTATTATATCACAACAATAATAACATTTCAATATTTTCCAGACAAAATATTTTTTCACTGCCATATTTTTCTGAAAAAAAGAAACCGGGCATCAGCTTTCAATGATTACAAAGCTGATGTCCGGATTAATTTATACATCTATCATTTTGCAAAGCTCGATCAGATCATCAAAAGTGCTCAGAGTACCTGCCTTTCGTCTGAGTGAAGCTGCACCCTGCATTCCTTTGAAATACCATGCGCTGTGTTTTCTTGCTTCTCTCATTCCGATATCCTCACCCTTATATTCGCAAAGCTGTCTGATATGCCTGAGGAGAACGGTAATTCTTTCGGCATCTGAAACAGGAAGCGAAGGTCTGTCGTAGCCGATAAGACTGTTTATTTCCCGGAAAAGCCACGGACAACCGAGAGCTCCCCTACCAACCATGACAAGGTCGCAGTTTGTATATTCAAACATTCTTGCAGCATCCTCAGCTGTTACGATATCGCCGTTACCAATGACCGGTATACTGACAGCTTTTTTAACTGCCTTTATTATATCCCAGTCGGCAGAAGGCATATACTGCTGCTCCCTTGTCCTTCCGTGAACAGTAATTGCCGCAGCTCCTGCATCCTCGCATATCCCGGCGACCTCAACAGCATTGACACTGTTTTTATCCCAGCCTTTGCGTATCTTTACTGTAACAGGGACATTGACTGCTCCCGCAACCGCACGGACTATTTCTCCACAAAGTGCAGGATCCTTCATCAGTGCTGCACCCGAGCCGTTTCCGGCTATCTTCGGAGCCGGACATCCCATATTAATATCTATTATATCCGGTTTATACCTCATTGCAAATTCGGCAGCCTTTGCCATTACCTCAGGTTCATAGCCGAAAAGCTGTACAGCCGCCGGACGTTCCTTTTCAGAAAGCTCCAGAAGCTCATAGGATTTTTCACTGTTATATGTGATACCCTTCGAGCTGACCATCTCTCCGACAACATATGCTGCGCCGAAATCAACACAGAGCTCACGGAAAGCCCTGTCAGCAACTCCTGCCATCGGTGCAAGAGCTGCATATCCGTTTATCTCTACATTTCCAATTTTCATTTTCCAAATTCCTTTTCTTTTTATTGTCAGGCATTATCTTATGACTATATTATACAATAAGTATAATTAAAATGATATTTACTATTTGTTTTTGATTTTATCCCAATAGGCCTTATATGCCTGTTCATATTTATTATCGCCCGGTTCATAGTAAACTGCATCCTTCACGCCGTCAGGAAGATACTGCTGTTTTACCCAGTGACCGGGAAAATCGTGGGGATATTTATAGAACTGACCTTTTATTTTAGCATCTGCGCCGTCATAATGTTTATTCTGGAGCTGTCTTGGAAATCCACCGGCTTTTCCGGCTTCGATATCTGCCATTGCCCTTGCAATTGCCATATAAGCTGAATTTGATTTAGGGGATTGGGCTACAAGAATTGCTGCATCTGCAAGCGGTATTCTTGCCTCAGGAAGTCCCACCATCATGGCGGTATCAACTGCAGCTTTTACTATCGGGATTATCTGCGGATTTGCAAGTCCGACATCCTCACAGGCACAGACCATGAGTCTGCGGCATGCTGAAGGAAGGTCATTTGCCGCAAGTATGCGTGCAAGGTAGAGAACAGCAGCATCAGGGTCACTTCCACGCATAGACTTCTGAAAAGCTGAAAGCAGGTCATAGTGCTCATCGCCCTCTCTGTCATAACGAACTGCACTTTTCTGAGTGAGCTGAGCAACATTTTCAAGGTTTATTTCTATTTTCTCATCATATCGTTTTGAAGCGATCACAGAAAGCTCCACAGCATTGATAGACTTTCTTACGTCACCGCCGCAGGCATAGGCGATATGCTCAGCAGCTTCCGGCTGGACAATTATTTCTGTTCCGAGTTCACCGCTAAGGTAATCATACGCTCTCATTACTGCACCGATAACATCCTCTTTTTCAACGGGCTTGAATTCAAAGACCGTGCTGCGGCTGAGAATTGCGCTGTACACATAGAAATAGGGATTTTCAGTAGTTGAAGCAATAAGGGTTATACTTCCGTTTTCGATATATTCAAGCAGTGTCTGCTGCTGCTTTTTATTGAAATACTGTATTTCATCAAGATAGAGAAGAATACCGTTGATACCCGAAAAGCCTTCAAGCTCAGAAAACAGCTCTTTGATATCAGCTGTTGAAGCAGTAGTACCGTTAAGCTTCCGGAATGAACGGTTTGTTTTCTTTGCGATAATGGAAGCAAGGGTAGTCTTTCCGACACCTGACGGACCGTAGAACACCATATTCGGTATCTGTTCTGATTCTATGATATTACGCAGCGGTCTGCCCTCATCAAGAAGATGATGTTGTCCGACAATATCATCAATACTCTGCGGACGTAGTCTGTCTGCAAGCGGAGCTTTCATTTTCACAACACCTCATTTCCGCCTTTTTTACATATAAAGTATAACAAATCAAATCCATAAAATCAATACAAACACAATCATCCCGGCGTACCGCCGGTGTCGCAATTCACGGCTCAGATAGTCTGATTAAGATTTTCTCGGGCACATCCATACATATTCAGCCTTATTCAACCGGAAGGTTTGCAGTTATTTCTGAACATTTGGTCAGACATGATCATGACAAAAAGCTCTGCTGATACATTGAAATCAACAGAGCTTTTGATTATATTATTATAAAATAGAAATATTTGAATTATTTTATTACTGTAATCTTGCAGCTTGATTCCTTTCCGTTGTAGGTGCGGACAGTTACATATGCCACACCCTTTTTCAAAGCCTTGAAGCTTCCTGTCCAGTTGGTCTTAGTCATTTTCACAACG
>ONRO01000232.1 GCA_900320235.1 uncultured Eubacteriales bacterium | reverse complement strand
TCTGACAAATCTGCGATTGTTTCTTCATTTACCTTTTCAAATTCTGTCATTATCCTTCATCCTTTACTGCATAATTTCTCAGACCGGTTTTAAAGCTTATCATACCTGAACAGCCGGAATCCCGCCGCACACTGTCGTGGTGCTGCTGTCCCGGGGGCAATTTCTCCGGTCACTCACGAAACACGCAAGCCCTTGAAAAAACCCCCGCAAAGCTTTATTGCTCAGTACATTTATTCTTCTTCATTTTCAGACACTTCAACTCCGAGTGCTTTTATTCTGTCACAGATGATTTCATCATCATAGTTTTCAAGTATCAGTGAAAGCATATGCTTATCCTGCTCTTCAAGTTCGATTTTTTCTGCCGAGCTTATGAACATATCCATAATACGCTGCTCATCATCTCCGAATGCCTTGATACCTATTGTCGGTCCGTCCAGCAGCAGGAAAATTATTATATAGCATACTGCCGGAAAGATTTCCTTTGTCAGACCATTTTCAAGCAGCTCCATCACTCCGGCTTTTTTGAATACTGTAATTGCAGAATATCCCGGGTATATGCTGTTTCTTGTTCCTTCATACAACAGCCATTCTTTTATTTCATCCGTTGTCGGCTCAAGGTCATTCACAGCTTCGATTTTTCCCCAGCCGTCTGCACGTTTTGCCATTTCAAATACAAGGTCATTTGCATTATCAAGACTCTTGACCGCCCACATACAATAAAGCGTGAATTCATTGCAGGCTGAAAGATCAAGTATCGCATCGATCAGCTTATCACTGAAATCTCCGAAAAGCTCAAGTATAGTAAGACCAAGTTTTACACATTCCTTGTCCGGTGAATCCACTGTCAGCCAGATTGCATAGCGGAATATATTATTCGGATCAAGCTCCTGCTGATTTTTCAGAATAAAATTCTGTACATTATCAGCAAGTGTCAGCACACTATATCCGGTCTTTTTAAAATACTCCTCTGTATCTGCAAGGATATCTTCATTTTCGCCTTCAGCTGCCTGTTTTATAATATCCTCAAGCTCGCCAAGCTCATTGATTTCCGGGTCGCTGTGAAAAAGCAGTATTCCGTCAAATGCACCGTCAACAAATAATTGTCCGTCATCATCAGACCTCGGTTCAGGAAGACTGAAGCCCTCGGGAAGATAGCCGTCATTAAGATTCTCTCTGATATAATCAAGCATAGGATAGGTCAGCTTTTCGGGCTTGCGCTCAAAGCTGCTTTCGTCAACATCATATTCTTTATCAAGAACCCTTGCAAATTCGCTGCTGCCATCTCTTTCGTCAAACTTATCAGCAATCTCCTTAGCCTTGTCATAGAAAATCTCTTTCAGCTCAGAAATCGCATAGACGTTATCATCCTTGATAAAATCCTCATCCCTGAACGGAAGTCTTATCCTGATTTCCGAAGCGCCCTTCTTTTCAAGCTGAAGCATAAAATAATGTATGCCCCTGTATATTTCAAAAATATCATTGGGATTGGAATTTTCGTCAATCTGGGATAACAGCTTTTTGATGATCTTAATACCCTTGTTGATATCAGAATGAGAAAATACCAGAAGACACTTCACCTTATCCGGAGTCAGTACACTCTGTTCCCCGAAATCCCTGTTGATAAGATGATATGATCTGTTTGCAAATTTATCTGCATTTTCAAGATCGCCGTTTTCAAGATAATACTCTGCAATATGAGCAAAAGCAGCATGAGGCTGTTCAGCGCAGGTAAGTTTACCCTCGATAAGCGGCTGTGCCTTTTTAATAACATCATCAATACTTTCGTGTCTGTGCATCATATATCTGATATGATCTGATGTTTCACAGGCAACGCAGTCGCTGAGTTCATCTCTTCTGCACTTCTGCATTTCCTCATGTGCCTGTTCCATTGTAAGTCCGCAGAACGTTCTGTTTTCACCGAGATATTCAGGGATAAAATGACGCAGTGCTTCATAATATGTACGCAGATTATAATTAAAACGCTTGCAGAATTCCCTGTACTGATTATAAATATCCTCAATCTGAGAAAGAGGTATCTGATAGAATTCCTCAACATTTCCTATTATCCATTTATACGTCCACATCACATCATGGTTATATT
>ONRO01000016.1 GCA_900320235.1 uncultured Eubacteriales bacterium | reverse complement strand
TGATTTATGAATTTTTATCCTGATCAGTAAGAAGCTTCAGCCATATTTTTATTTATCAGGAACAGGAAAGGAATTATTTTGTAACAGTGATCTTGCAGCTTGATTCCTTGCCGTTGTAGGTGCGTACTGTTACATAGGCGACACCGGGTTTTACAGCCTTGAAGCTGCCTGTCCAGTTAGTTTTTGTCATTTTCACGACTGAGCTGTTGCTTGTACGGAAGGTACGCGAAGCACAGCCTGAGCCTGAGGGTACAGAGCAGCTGAGCGATGCTGTCTGTCCGACTTTCAGCGTCATTGCTTTTTTGCTGATAGTTACGCTTGACGGTGCAGACCTTACTGTCACCTTGCAGGTGCTTTCCTTGCCGTTGTATGTTTTTACTGTTACATAAGCAGTTCCCGGTTTTACACCTACAAAATCGCCCTGCCAGTCGGTTCTTGTCATCTTGACTATACTGCTGTTGCTTGTGCGGTAGGTGCGCTTTGCGGCAGCTGAGCCGTCCGGTACAGCCGAGCCGACTGTAAATTTCTCGCCGACACCGATAGTTACAGTACCCTTTGAGATAGTCACCTTGGAGGGTGCGTTTTTAACGGTGATCCTGCATGATTTTTCCTTGCCATTGATGGTTCTTGCTGTTATCCATGCTGTGCCTGTGCCGGCAGCCTTTACATTGCCGTTTTTGTCAACAGTCAGGACTTTTGAATCGGATGTACGCCATGTCACTGTTTTGTCAGCTGCATTTGAAGGAGCGACTGTTGCTGTGAGCTTTGTAGTTTCGCCCTTGCCGAGTGACATGGCAGTTTTGTTTAGGGTAACTGATGAGAGAGCAATCTGAGCGACAAATTTAAAGCCGTTTTCCTTAGCATATTTCTCAGCCTCAGAGCTTTTTTCTCCCTTGATAACAAAGCCGTCGACTTTGCGGATACTATCGTTGGTGACCGACCCTGATAAATTGTAGAAACCGAAAGCCTTTTCCCCGATATTCTTTACGCTTTTCGGGATATATACACTTTTAAGGTTTTCGCAGTTGTAAAATGCATTATTTTCAATACTGGTGATACTGTCCGGGATATTAATACTTGTAAGACTTTTGCAATTGTAGAATGCAAAGGAAATGATTTTTTTTAAACTATCAGGCAGTCTGACGCTCTTAAGTTTTGGGCAGCCTGTAAATGAATAACATGGTATATTTGTTACTCCGTCAGGCAATGTCACATTAGTTTTTGCTCCGGGACAGCAGATAAGCGTTGTTTTGTTTTTATCATAAAGAGCACCGTCATAAGAAGTGAAATCCTTGTTGGCTGATGAAACATTAATATCAGTAAGATTGACGCAGTTAAAAAATGCATAATTACTTATTACGGACACATTCTTCGGGATTGTTATTTCTTTTAGATTTTCACACTCCGAAAACGTTTGTTCTCCGATATTTGTTACGCTATCTGGAATTTTTATCTCTGTAAGAGACTTACATCTGCTGAAGGATAGGTTTTCAAGTTTTTTAACACCGTTAAAGATAGTGATATTCTTTTTGCTGCACGGACAGCAGATCAATGTTGTTTTGTCTTTATTATAAAGCACCCCGTCAAACGAGCAGTAGTTTTTATTATCCTGTGAAACGTTGATTTCTTTAAGCCTCGAACAACTGTTGAATAAATATCCTTCGATAAATGATACACTTGCCGGAATCGAAATGCTTTCAAAGCTTTCGCAGCAGCCGAATGTAGAATAACTGATAGCAGTTACTTTTTTTCCGCCTATGGTTGACGGTATAGTTACAGTTTTACCGCTGCCTTTGTAGGATGTGATAGTTACTTCATTATTTTTGACCTCATACTCAAAATCCCCATAGGTCTGCGCAGCGCTTACGGTCAGGCTGCTCTGCGGGATAACAGCAGGCATTGACACCGCCGCACCGGCAAGCATAAGAGCTGCAAGTGTGCAGGTCAGAATTCTTTTTGATGTTTTTTTGATTTCCATGGTATTTTCCTCCATAAAATAAATTTTTTCGGCAATCACATTTGAAGCAAATGGCATTATAATCCCTTGCTTTAATAAGCTGTGATTTCCCATTCATAAATACAGATTCATAAAAATTATAAAATGTTCGGAAAAATTTAAAAATTAAAAAAATATTTTTTCAGAAAAACGCTGATAAATAGTGTGACAGATATCATTGGATTATCCGGTGAATGTCACAAGCTGTAAATATCTGATTCACATAAAATATTATACCATAAAAAGTATTTATGTGAGCTAAAAATTACTGTTAAACCCTCAGAAATTTTAATATAAAAATTGTTGAATTTGTCTATGTGGTTCAGTATCACACTGACTTGACAAGTGGGGGAGAAATTTGGTATAATAAATCGTTATAAAGTATGCTCGAGAGGTGTGCTTAATTATAAACGGAAAAGATGATTTGAATGATAAAAAGTATGACCGGATACGGCAGGTTTGAAGGTGTGATTGACGGCAGAAACGTGATTTTTGAAATAAGGTCCGTCAACCACAGATTCCTTGAACTTCAGTGCCGTACACCGAGAGGCTGCGGCTTTATTGAAGAAACAATTAAGAAGCTTGTCTCTGAATATGTGACAAGAGGAAAGACGGATGTCTATGTGTCAATTGAGGCGGATGATAACCTTGCAGCAGAGGTGACTCTCAACCGCTCTCTTGCAGAAGGATATATCAAGGCGCTCAGGGAACTTCGTGACAGCTACGGTCTTTCAGATGATATTTCTGTTTCAACCGTTGCAAGATATAATGATCTGTTTAC
>ONRO01000231.1 GCA_900320235.1 uncultured Eubacteriales bacterium | reverse complement strand
GCTCAAAAAACCGGGCGGTGCCGGAGTAAAACTTTTTCAGGCTATATTAGCCGTGAATCGCGACCCTGGCGGCACGCCGGTCACGCCGGTGGGATAGGGATGCTTTACATAGTGGGAATTTTGGGTTATAATATAATGGCAAAACAAAAGGTCCCGGTGATGACCGGACAGGTATTATTCGGAGGTGCAAATTAAATGAAAGAATTTCTGGAACTGGCTAATGAAAGGTATTCTGTCAGACAGTTTGACGGCAGGGAAATTCCGCAGGAAGATATTGAAAAAATAATTCAGGCAGGGATATGTGCTCCTACTGCTGTGAATTATCAGCCCGTGAAGATATGGGTTTTCAGAAGCGAGCAGGCAAGGGAAAAGCTGCTTTCCTGTACGAAAATGCAGTTTATCTCTCCGGCAAAGGTGATTTTTATGATAGGCGCAAAACGTGAAAATGCATGGGTAAGACCTTTTGATGAAAAAAATTATGCTGAGATAGATGCTTCCATCGTTACAACTCATATGATGCTGGAAATACATGATCTTGGTTACGGCTCGACATGGATAGGTCATTTTAATGCTGATTTGGTGCATGAGCTGTTCCCTGAAACAGAGGGATTTGAGCTGATCGCTCTGCTTCCGGTAAGCGGAATCGCACAGGGTTGTGAGCCGTCGCCAAGACATAATCAGTACAGGGACAGAAGTGAACTTATCTGTGAGCTTTGATAAATAATTAATCGGCAGCGTGGGGAACGGGAATTCTCCGGGCTGCCTTTTTTATTTGATAAGCATTTCTTTTATAATGCCGTTTTTATCAGTTTTCAGCGTATATGAAGATCTTGTGAATGTATAGCCGTCTTCATTTTCCGCTGCATCAGCTGAGGACGGATTTTTGCGCAGGTCATGTATCGCTGATGCTGCTGTGGATGCAAATGAATCTTCCGGCAGAAGCATGCTGTCACTGCGGCAGATAAGCGATGAATACGAAAGCGAAAGATTATCTCCGCCGGTTTTGCGGAAGGTCAGACCGTTAAGGGATTCAGGTTTTCTGATCGTTATCGTTTCAACATCCTTGCTCAGAAATTTTATATTGCAGCTGTATTTCATGCTGCCGTATTTTACAGTACACGAGCCGTCAGACGCAAGCTTTGGCACAGGTGTCTCCTTTGTGCTGCTGCAGCTGCATAGTATCATACATAAAAGCGTGAGCAGAATTATAGAAGCAGTCTTTTTCAAAAAATCATCTCCGTCAGGTTTTATCTGATACATTTTATTAATTGCTGCGCAGGGATATGACAAAATCATCACCTGAACACAAGATTCATACAAAAATAAAAAGCCGGCAGATACACCGGCTTTTTTTGATTTATTAAAGAATACTGCTGATCTTTTCTATCATATCCCTCGGCAGCATTGTACGGGGGGAATGCTCCTCAAGACATTTATCTCCGAGAACGCCGTGGTAGTAAACAGCGTTTACGGCAGCTTCATCATAATTCATTCCCTGTGACAGGAAGGACGCCATCATTCCGGCGAGGATATCACCGCTGCCGCCCTTTGCCATTCCGTTGTTGCCTGTGAGATTTACATATACATTTCCGTCAGGCAGAGCAATTATCGTATTTGCACCCTTGAGTACAACAGTAACACCGTATTCCGATGCAAAATCTCTTGCAGTACGGTAACGGCTTTTCTGAACCTGAGCGGTTGTCTTGCCTGTGAGTCTGCCCATTTCTCCGGGATGAGGTGTTATGATAACAGGCGCCATAGCTGTTCTGAGAATGCTCGGGTCAGCTGCGATCGCATTTATGCCGTCAGCGTCAAGAACCATAGGCTTTGAAGTGACGGAAATCAGAGCTGAAACAAGCTCAGCTATTTCATCGCCCTGACCAAGACCGCAGCCCAGAAGTACAGCTGTGCAGTTATTCATTATTTCCATCTGGAGATTATCAAATTCGGATGCGCTGATAAGACCGTGCTTTGACTGCTGGAGCGGCATGAAAACAGCCTCTGTAAGCGGGACTGCAGCAATCGGATAAACAGACTCCGGCAGAGCAACTTTCAGAATGCCCACTCCGCAGCGCAGAGCTGACAATCCGGACATAACAGCAGCTCCTGCCATGCCATAGCTTCCGCAAATTGAAAGCAGTGTTCCGTTTGTACCCTTATGGGCGGATTTTTTTGTTGATTTAAGCGGATGCTTTTCAAGAAACTCATCCGTCGTTTTCATAGCATATGTGCAGGTATCAACGATAAGCTTCGGAATACCTATTTTCTTTACAGTCACCTCTCCGCAGTAATCCATTGACGGATAAAGAACGTGTGCAGGCTTGAGCGCAGTGAAGGAAACCGTATGGTCCGCATGGAAGCATTCACCCGGAACCTCGCCTGTGTCACAGATTATTCCGCTGGGAATATCAACGGCTATCCTTACAGCCTTGCTGCGGTTTGCAAGAACAACAAGCTCAGTGCAGTATGGGTCAAGAATATCGTTGAAGCCTATACCGTAGATGGCATCGATGATGATATCAGAATTATTTATGATTTCCCTGCACTGTTCACGGTTTTCGGTGTGGTCTACTACTGTGACTTTATCGGGCAGGATATTGAAATTGAGCTTTGCCAGATCACTCTGCGGATATTCATTTGCGATAATTACGGTTACATCACACATCATCGAAAGGAATCTTGCAATAACAAAGCCGTCTCCGCCGTTATTGCCCTTGCCGCAGAATACGGTGACATTTTTCAGCTTATCTTTAGCGATTATCTTTGCTGCAAGTTCAGCAACAGCTGCGCCTGCCTGTTCCATAAGTGAAGCAAGGGAAGTGCCCTGTCTGACAGCTGCACGCTCAATATTTCTCATTTCTCCGCTTTCGACTACTATCATATCTTTCCACCTCTGAAAAAAGTTGTGTTTATTTAAATCAGTTTTCCAAAGCTAAAATGACGTATGCAGAACAGCAAATAGTCCGGAAAACAAATTAATATAAGATGTTTATTATATAATCCTTCACGATTACGACTGTTTTTTTGTGCAAAAAGGACTATTATCTATTGTATCACCAACGCAGAAATTTTTCAATGTATTTGAAATTATTATTTTTATATTCCGAAATAATTTTGTCATCCGTCATTTTTTCCATCCGCAGTAATTTTCCATAAAATCATCATACGATTCTATTACATCAAGATCATTATCCTCAAAGTAAATAAATGCTATCTGTTTTTCGCTGTCATTAAAGCCACAGATGTAGACATTATTCGGAATATTTACCTGATCATATTCCTGCGAGAGCATATGGAAGTAAAAGCCGTCCTTTTCAAAGCCCGGCTCAAGCTTACCGGAAAAATAATGTATTGTATCAGTGCAGAACTTATATTTTTCCTCAAAGCTTTTTTTCATTTTTTCATAATCATTACTGCTGTAAGAAGCAACAGCAATATATGAGCTGTAATCTGCAAGGATCTGATTATGGGTATAAATGGAAAAGCTGATATCATTGGTATTGAAGTCCTTTATTTCAGGCATAAGGCGGTTCCGGTCTGTCTGACAGGAGTATTCTTCCTTGCTATATGAAACATGTTCAAAGGGAATAAAGGCGAAAACAACAGGAAGTATATAAATCGCAGTAATAAGTACACAGGCTGCGGAAATTATTATTATGCTTATTTTTCTGCTGTTTTTTTCTTTTTCTGTTTTTCACGGAGTTTATCCGTTATCTCCTGCCATATTATTTCCGGTGTATCATCTGTTCTGTCTGCCTCAAGGACAAGCTCCGTCTTTGCCTTTTCAAGAGCTTTCCGGCAGACAGCACAGGACAGACAATGCATTTCGATGAACTCGCTGCTTGTTGTATTTGTCACCCCGGCAGCATAAACAGGAATGAGATCCTGCACAAGTGAACATTGAAGGTTCATTTTTTCTCCTTTATAAACTGAATTCGCCGCAGCACAATGGCGGCGGCGAAATGTAATTATTGCGAAACAAGTCTGAATGTTTTTTCTGAAATAACTCCATTGCTGTCAGTAGCGACTGCCTTGAGATCATATTCAGCTGCTGAGGTGGGAGT
>ONRO01000064.1 GCA_900320235.1 uncultured Eubacteriales bacterium | reverse complement strand
CGGTAGAAATTGGGATTTGGGGCAAACGGCATTTGCGGTATATTGAGCAGCACCATAAAATCCACTATACCAATATGCTGACGAGCTGCAAGCTGACCGCCTACCTTGCCGACATCAACGAGCAGGCAGAGGAAATGTTCTTTCGGCTGGTAAAACAACTTGCCGAAAAGGAAGGCGTAACCGAACAGCTCAAAGCCAATAATCAAATGCTGTGGGTGCGGAAGATGAACAATATCCGTAACCGCGTAGAAGAAATCGTAAATGCAGAGTTGATTTATACCTGATAAGCACAGCCGCCAAGTGAGATAATTTCCTGCTTGGCGGCGTTTTCTATTGTTAAAAAACCTGTATTGTTTGATTAATAATATAGTTCGCTCTTGAATTATCAATTGTGATGTGCTACTATTAATTTGGTGATATAGATTTTTTATGAACAGGTGGTTTGTTGTGAATACAAGATATTACAAAGAAAAACTCATTGCTTGTTTATGGTATAAAAATACTTTGAAGAACCATATGGTGGAATCTAAATTGCAGGAGTATTATCCTGTCAAATAAGAGAAGACTAACTATTTTGGATTATATCGAAAATCACAGATAATGTTTCGTTGTATTACTGTTGCTATTGCGGTAAGATGGTGCTATAGCGAATTTAGTAATATTTCATGTAGCAGACAGACATTTTTTAATACATAGAGGCGAGCAATATATTAAGTTGCGTAGGTGTGAAGAAATCGGCAGAAAATATTTAGTTCTATCTAAGTTAGATACATAAAAAATAGGAGATACATAAAAAATAGGAGGATTATTATGCTTACAATTGAAATTCCAAAATCTGATGAGGAACTCATCAAATCTGTAAAAAGCACTTTTAATAACTGTGAAGCAATTGAGATGGATTCTTTAGGTGCTGATACAATTATTCAGATATTAGTTCCAATGATTACAGTAGGTATTCCGGCAGCATCAGCTATTATTGTACAAATTTTAAAAAATAAAAAATCAACTGTAAAATATGATCGGATTGAAATCAGTGGAACACCAAGGAGTATTACAAAAACACTTGAGAAAATTATGGCATACGAAGCATCCAAAAAGATAGAAGATGTTTCAAATTTGGATAATAATGCTGCAAATTCTAAAGGACAAGTAGTGTCAAATGAAACTTAAAGAGTACCTAACCGCTTCAGGTCATGTATGGAAAGATATATGGTTTCGGGATAATAATGACGAATTGCAAGCATTATTTAATTCTTTGGAAAACTACATTTTAGAATTAGGTCCAGGAGAACATATTCCTTTTTATGAAGTTTATACGTCTCAAGTGTATCCCAAAACGATTATTTTGGATGGACAGAATTGCATTTTGTGGGATAATCACTTTTGGAGACTGTTTGGTCATTTCATAAATTTGTTCTTTTTATTTCAAGACGATTTTCGAAATAACGATATTCTAATGTATTTAAAATCACTCCAATTGCTATTTTTGTCCAGTAGGTTTGACAGAGTACCCGCCCTTTCTCGCTTTCTTGCTGAGGAGTATAAAAAACTTAGCCATAAGATTCCATCTCATAATGAAAACGACGATATTATTGAAACACTTAAACGTAGTGGCCATTTTGAAAAATTCAATATGTGTCGTATTTTTGGATATTGCCATGAAATTGCTCATATTGCTATAAAACAAAACAACACCTTAGCTTGGACGGTAAAGAACTTCGTGGTGAAAAACTGCAATTCAAATATCGAACTGTGTGAGTTTATTAAGCCGCTTGAACAATTACTTAATAAAGAAAAACATGGGATTGATTCGAAAAAATTAGATTTGCAAATAAAAATATTTAAACAAGTTCTTGATAACAAAGATGGTGCAATATTAGATGAAATGTGTTGTGATGTCATTGCATTGTACACTATTTCGACTTATTTAGATATTCAAGGGAAAAATCATCGTCAAATTGCCGATGATCTTGGAAATATAAGTCTATTTTTCCTGTTTACATGGTGGCTTGCTTCAAATGAACGCTTTTGGGATACATTAAGAAAAATTTACGAAGATCCTGTAGCACATGATGATTGTTTTGTAGATGAGAAAAATCCATATTATAGGTTTGGAGAAAAAACTACAGAGGAATTATCCGTTAGAATTAATTTTCCTTTTGGCATCTTCTCAAATTATTCAAAGATTCCTATTGATAATATAAGAAAAATGCAAAATTTACAGTTTAAAGAATTTATTCCCTTCTTGAAGAAAGCAAATGGATATGATATTTTAGACATAGTATTACCAAAATATTCTGTATCTAAAAAAGATTTAACTAGTAAAATGTACCATCAGCATAAGCGTGATAAAATAGTAGGATGGTAACTGTAAGGAGAGAAATAGCTATGCCATTTTTTGGAAAAGGTAAAAAGATAGAGAGGTTCATTGACTCAAGTCCAGGAATTATGTTTGATTTGAATGAAAATGGTGGAGTGCTATTGTTTATAATGGACGAGGAACATATTGGACAGTATAGATTGGGAGGACATTACGATTTTTGGTGCACTAGCTTTAATGAAACCTTATTTTTTGCGGTAAAACTAAGGGATAATCAATGGGCTTCTGCACCTTATTCGCCATTCTTATCAACAGGATACAAGCCAACTCATTATCCAAAAGGACAAGGTATGAGTCTTTCTATTGCATTAGTAAGTACAACAGATGGCGTTATAAAAGACTTTGATTATTTAGTTTTGGGATCTTCATTTTCCAATGCTATTTCAAAACTAAATGAAGAGATTCTTAGTAAAGGGTTTAATCCAGTAAAACACCAAATGACTGTACGTGCTGTTTATCAAAAATTTTCTACTGATGAAGAATTAGTAGAGCAGCCAGGAGCAACATATTCGATTGATTAATATATTATATAAGGGTATCATCATTGCTGATACAAAATTTGAATTCGGATATGACGAATACGGCAGATTAACACTTGGAGATGAAATCTTTACACCTGATTCAAGCAGATTTTGGGCAGCAGAAGATTATCAAACGGGAGTATCACCAAAATCGTATGATAAACAATTCGTTCGGGATTGGCTTATTAAAAATAAGCTCAACGGTGTAACACCTGCACCTGAACTTCCCGAGGATATTACAATGAAAACAGCAGCTTTGTATAAAGACTGCTATTGCAAAATAACAGGAAAAGACGAATACTGAATATTTCAATATGTCAGAGAGCTTTAATCACTCCGTAACGCTCAAACTCGCAAAGTAATGAAATTACCCTACTTATCAGGAATCGCTGCCCAGAAAGCGCATAAACAGAACCTTTTGAAGCTCAAAAGCGTGACATATCATCAATAAAAAATTTAGCCGACGGAGCATTCATTTTGAAACCTCCGTCGGCTTTGTCGTGCTATCTTTCTCTGTCTTGGGAATGGCGGCTGTGGGTGCGGCGCTGCTTGCTCTCCGCTTGAAGCTGTCTGAGCCTGTTTCTCACGCTCTGCTTTTCGGGCGGTGGGGATTGCCTGT
>ONRO01000229.1 GCA_900320235.1 uncultured Eubacteriales bacterium | reverse complement strand
TATGCTTTGCTCTTTTTTCATTCCCAAAACCCAGCGTAGGCAGCCTGAGCAGCGTAACCAAGCCGCCCACGCTCACACAAAGCTAATTTCCCCTGTCAACTCTGACTCCTGACCCATTTTTCTCAGGCTTGCAAACTTCCAAAGCTATTAAGCGTGATAACTCCGCACTAGCTTACACGAAACCGACCGATGATAATTAATTTGAAAATCAGCCGCCTGCCTCTTTAATTCACCCCTTGCCGAGGGATTGCAGTCAGGGGATTTCGCCGTACTCCAAGGGCACTTCCTTCGGGCGACTACGGTCGGCGACCGGGGGCGCTGGGTCTCGCCTGCCGGCTCGGTCGGTGCTGCTTCGCAGCGGTGTTCACTGAACACCCGCACCCACATGGACCCCCAGCAGCCTTTGTAAAGGCTGGCGAAACTTTTATAATTTGCCGCTGTATGAAAATAATTAAAACTCCGGAAATAATTTCATACATAACCGGATTAGAAATATTTTTTTAAAAAAATTGACTCCATTCCGACAAAATGTTATAATTTTTACAGCTGATAAAAAATTGTCAGATCAGGTGTTTATAATAAATTCAAAACGGAGGTATCTCACTATGAGTGAAAATGTCCAGATACGTTATTACAGCGGCTATATCCGCAATTACAAAAAACTGTGTGAGGAACTTGAAATTGATCCTTCACTTTCAAGAACTGAGCGTGAAACTGAAATACTTGAAAAAGCCTATGCAAAATGGCAGCTCACAATGATGGAACATCTCTACGGAATGTTCGCATTCGCAATATGGGACGAAAAGCTTCATAAACTTTTCTGCGTCAGAGATCAGGTCGGTCAGAAACAGATGTTCTATGCAGTTGTTGAAGGTGAATTCATATGCTCAGGCGATATAAATGAAATCGTATCTGATAGCCGCTTTGAAAAACGTCTTAATAAGTCTATGCTTCAGCAGTATCTTTTCTATGGATATCCTATCGGACAGGAAACTTTCTATGAGGGTGTGTTCAAGCTTATGCCGGGTCACTATGCAGAATGGGACGGCAAAAATGTAAACCTTACACGCTACTGGAAACCTGTTTTCGAACCGGATAGCACAAAGACTGTTGACGAATGGGCAAAGGAAATCGAAAAGACTGTTGATGAGATTCTTTCGGAAGAACGCGAGGATACTGAGGTTCCATATAAAGAATCCTTCCTTTCCGGCGGAGTTGATTCCTCTTATCTTTTTGCTGCAAGCGATGCAGCCTGTGCAAATACAGTTGGCTATGAAGAATCCGGCTTTGATGAATCTGCTCTTGCAAGACATACTGCTGAGGTACTCGGTAAGGATTTCCGTGTAAAGATGATCAGCCCGAAGGAATATTTCGAGCGTATTCCAACAGTTATTGATAAAATGGGACAGCCTCTCGGAGATGCTTCCGCAGTTGCATTTTCCATCGGCTGTAAGGCTGTAAAGGAACATGCAGATGTTGTATATTCAGGCGAAGGTATAGACGAATTCTTCGGCGGCTATAATTCACACAAAAATCCGCTTAAAGAAGGCTGGACATATCTTACCTGCTCACATATTATGTCCGAGGAAGTTGTCCGCAGCCTGATGCTTGACTTTGACGATAATGTAAAAGCTGCTGACCCTGTTTCCTCCCTCTGGAATGAAGTTCAGGGACAGGACGAGCTTTCACAGAAGCTGACTATTGATATATCACTCTGGCTTGAGGGCGATATTTATCTCAACACAGACCGCACAAGCACCGCCTGCGGTATCGAGCTTCATACACCGTTCAGCGATCTTCGCCTTTTCAATGCTGCAAGAAAGATACCTGCAGAATACAAGTTCATGGAAGATCAGAACAAATTTGTTTTCCGCAAGGCAGCAAGCAGTAAGCTTCCTGATGAAGTTGCTTTCCGTAAAAAAGTAGGTTTTGCAGTACCTGTGCGCAAATGGCTTGCAAGCGGAGAATTCAATCAAGCAATCTCAGAGAAGCTGTTCGGTGAGGCATCACAGAAATTCTTTGTTCAGGACGAACTCAGATCACTCTGGACACGCTATCTTGAAGGCGAGGAATTCCTCTGGAGCCGTATTTATGCAGTTTATGCTTTCATTCTCTGGTACGAACTCAAATTCTGATAAATAAAAATTTTGCCGCCCGTGAAAGATACGGGCGGCTTTTTCAGCGTGAGAATACTTTTAAATATAAACTGTATTTGATTTTCCGGATGAGATAACAGATTCAAAGCTTAAATAACCTCTGCACTGATTTTCTGCATCTTTTCAACTGTGCCAAGTTCCTTGCAGGTGCGGATAATGAAAACCTGCGAAACTGCAAATGTAAGAATATCAGACAGCGGCATTGAATAAAGTACCCCGTCAAGCCCGAAAACCAAAGGCAGAATCAGTGCAAAGCCCACACCAAAAATTATCTCACATATCATTGAAAGCGCAGTAGACTGAGCTGCCTTTCCCATAGCCTGAAGAAAAATGAAGCAAGCCTTGTTGACACAGGCAAATATCATCATGCAAAGATAAATACGAAAAGCCTTTACTGCAAAATCTGTATAATATGTGCTTTCATTGGCAGCACCGAATATCTGTATGATCTGATATGGCAGAAATTCAGCTATGATAAGCGCAACCGCTCCCACTGCTGCCTCAGCAGCAAGAAGTTTTGTAAAAAGTTCCCTGACACGGTTCTTTTTTTCTGCACCCATATTGAAACCGACTATCGGTATGCATCCTGCCGCCATACCGACAACAACAGAGATAATGATCTGGAAATACTTCATTACTATCCCCACAACAGCCATCGGTATCTGTGCATACTGCTCCTGAGCGAAAACCGGATCAGACGCACTGTATATACAGATCATATTGTTGATCGCTGCCATTGCCGCAACAAGGGCTATCTGTGACAGAAAGCTTGTGATACCAAGAGAAAGCGTCCTGTACACCGTTTTTCCGCAAAGCCGTAGGTCGGAGAGCGAGGGCTTTACAAGCTTCATCCGGAACAGATACCCTGCTGCAAGAACAGCCGTCACTATCTGACCGATCACAGTCGCAGCAGCCGCACCCATCATTCCCCATCTGAACACGAAAATGAAAACCGGATCAAGGACAATATTCAGCACTGCACCTGCAAGGGTCGATATCATTGCGAATTTCGGACTGCCGTCTGATCTTATGATGGGGTTCATAGCCTGACCAAACATATAGAACGGTATGCCCAGGGTGATATAAAAGAAGTATTCCCTTGAATTCAGCAGGGTTTCCTCATTGACTGTACCGCCGAACATGGCTATTATCTGCTCGCTGAAAACAAGATACAACATACTCAGCATTATACCTGATATTACTATTATGACAACAGAGTTTCCGACACTTTTTTTAGCTTTGTCGGTTTCTTTCATTCCAAGCTTAAGACTTACATATGCACAGCAGCCGTCACCTGTCATCACAGCCATAGCAAGCGCAATTACTGTCAGCGGAAAAACAACCGTATTTGCGGCATTTCCGTATGAGCCAAGATAATCCGCGTTTGCAATGAATATCTGATCGACAATGTTGTAAAGCGCCCCTACAAGCAGCGATATTATACACGGTACAGCATATTTACCCATAAGCCTTCCTACGCTTTCACTTCCAAGAAAATCATTTGTTTTTTGTTCCATATTATTTCCTCCCCTGAATTGTCATGTAAAGCAAAACAAAAAAAGCGTGAGCCAAAAGCCGGATTTACGCTTTTCGCTACACGCTGTTAATAATTATTGTTTTGTCAGTCAAGATATGAACCAACAGGACTGTAATTATGCTGCTTTTTAAGTTTCAGTATTACAGACCCGTCCGGCTGCTCTGTTTCTTCAAGTATCTTGTAGACCGTTTTGCTTTTTTCAAGTGATGTCTTATATCTTTCAATCTCCATGCGGACAAGTTTTACTGCCTCATCATGTCCTACATCTTCCTTGACTGTAAAGCACAGAGTCTGACATACACATGCTTCAAGCACTCTTTTCACAAAGCTCACCTCCAGAAATATATGTGCATTATTATTCAGGCTGTATGCTTTTATCTGTACGAAAACGTCAGGTCAGATACCTGCATTTTTCGTTTTCACTACCGCAAGAATAAAGTTTTGCACGATTTATATTTATTATATAAATATTTCAGATTTTTTTCAAAGGTGATTTTCCACAAAATACTGCCGGAAATAAACTATGATAATTCATAAAAAATAACCGATTTTATTTTCTGTTTCTGCGTTTTCTTTCCTCTGCCCTTTGCTGCTGAGCCTGAGTCTGGTTCTTTGCCTTGAGCTTTTTCTGATACGAAGCAATGCTTTTCATTTCCTCGGGCTTCAGCTCTCGCCATTTTCCCGGCTGAAGCATTCCGAGTCTGAGCGGTCCGATCGCAATACGCTTGAGTCTTGCTGTTTCAAGACCGACAGCCTCACACATTTTTCTGATCTGTCTGTTTCTGCCTTCCTCAAGAACGATCTCAAGCACAGTTCTGTCCTGCTCAGATTTGATAACATGAACACCTGCCGGCATTGACATCCTGCCCTCAACGATAACACCTGTGGTAAGCTTTGTAAGCTGATCCTCAGTTATCCTCGGTCTGACAGTAACACGGTATGTTTTCGGAAAATGGGTCGAGGGATGGCTTATCATATTTGCAAATTCACCGTCATTTGTCATAAGCAGCATACCCTCAGATTCCCTGTCAAGTCTGCCGACAGGGAAAAGCCTTGCCGGGATATCGTCAACAAGCTCTGCAACACATTTTCTTCCGCCCTCATCGTTCATAGTTGTAATGAAGCCTCTTGGCTTATGAAGCATGATATAGTATTTTTTTGCATCTCTTCTGAGTGTGATTTCCCTGCCTGCGACAGTTATCTTATCCCTGAACGGATCAGCTTTATCGCCCAGCGATGCTCTTCTTCCGTTGACAGTGACAGCCCCTCTTTCAATAAGCTCCTCAGCCTTTCTTCTTGAAGAGATTCCTGCATCGGCAATGATCTTCTGAAGTCTTATCTTATTACTATCCTTTTCCATTTTCACCAGTCCTTTATTTTAACGTTCTTCTCCCGGCACAAGGCTGCACTGAGCGATCACCCTGTTTCTGAGAGTAAACTGTATCTTCCCGTATTTTCTTCCCCTGACTGCCGGATAATATATGAATCCGGGAGCATAGAGCACTTCTCTTGGCTTTTCCTTTTCGTCTTTTCTTATCACTGCATAAAGATCCTTTTCCGGAACAAGAAAAACACTGTCTTTTTCTCCGCCGGCAAGCGGAACGCTGATCGACCTTCCTCTGGTACAAAGCTGAACCTTTTCGACAAGAGAGAAGCATTTATCATAAAGTCTGCAGTGATCCTTCCAGTCATCAGGGTCATCAAGTGTTACCGTGATAAGTCTTATCCCCTCACGCTCTGCACATGAGGTAAGCGTTCTTCCTGCTTTTTTAGTAAAGCCTGTCTTTATCCCGATACAGCCCCCGCACATTGACAGAAGCTTATTATGATTGCAGAGAGTCTGAACCTTTCCCTCAGGAGAGATATATTCTGCATTCAGGCTTTTCTGTGAAACAAAAGAACGGAAACGTTCGTTTTCCATCGCATATGAGCAAAGCAGTGCCATGTCATATGCTGTTGAATAATGTTCATCGCTGTCAAGTCCTGATGGAGTCACAAAATGAGAATTTTTCATTCCGAGCTGTTCTGCCTTTTCATTCATAAGCTGTGCAAATTTCTCCGTACTGCCCGCAACAGCAACAGCTGCGGCATTGGCTGCATCATTTCCGGAAACTGCAAGCATACCCTTGACAAGCTCGCTGAGCCTGAGCACATCTCCTTCTTTAAGATACATACTTGAGCCTTCCGCATACATATCTGCTGTGATCTTCACAGCCTTGTCATTTGCTGCGGCATATTCAAGGCTTATCATAGCGGTCATTATTTTGGTAATGCTTGCGATCGGACGCTTTGCATTGATATCATGTCCGTAAAGCACCTGAGCATTATCCGCACAGAAAACTATACTGGCACGGGCATTATCAGTCAGCCCGGAAACGCTTACATCCGGATCTGCAGACACCTCTGTATTTACAGCATTTGTACCGCCTTCCTGAGTATCAATGCCGTTTCCGGCACAGCCGCAGGGAAGCAGACAAAGTGCAAAGGCCGTCAGTATTACATAAATTTTCCTTAACAGCAAAAGATCCCGCCCCTTTACACATTTATAAACGGTATTATTTCCGGTATTTATAAATTATATGCAGGGACAGGGTCATTATGAGCTTTATCAGACTCCCGGATCAGTCAGACCCTCGTCTGATGTTTCGGGTTTATTTTCCTTCGGCTTATCTTTTTTGAACAGTCCGGAGATCTTATCAATAAGCTCAGGCACAAGGGCAACTGCCATTTCGTTTGTTCCGTTTGTGATATTGAGCAGCTTTACATCGCCGTGGCTTATTGCGATGAATGCCACGGGATTGATCGTGACCCCGGCACCGCCGCCGCCGCCGAAAAGCTTAGCCTCAGGCTGCTGCTTATTGCCGAATTCCGAACCGCCGGAAGCAAAGCCGTAAGCGATTTTTGAAATCGGTATTATTGTTGTACCGTCAGGAGTAACGATAGGGTCTCCCACAATTGTATTGATATCCACCATCTGCTTGATCTTTTCAAGTGTTGTGTCCATCAGACCCTGAATTGGATGTTCATTCATTTTCTGCACCGCCTTATTTTATTATTTATATTAAATTATTATATCATAACAGTTTCTGCAGGCTGACCGTTCATTCTTTGCAGTCTGCCTGTATACTGCCGTCCTCACGAGCGCAGCTTCAGCACAATACGCACAAGACCGATCAGTGCCTTGAGCAGGATTGGTATGAGAAACAGCGGTCTTATCTTTGCCGTAAGCTCCAGCTCAGCCGCAGTTTTTTCTGCAAGAAAGCCTGCACTGATATCCTCGCTGTGTTTTTTGATTACCGAATGTTCCGAAAGAACAGCGATCGGAAGATAGACCGCTGAGCAGACATAGCCGTATTTCACAGCGGTATCCGCAGCATCTTCACCGACAACGCAGATGCGTACATTGAATCTTGTAAAATACAGATGCCTTGCAAGTCCGCCAAGAAGCTCTGTAACGATCTTTGCTGCCTCCTTCAGGATTTCAATCAGCCCGTCTGCTCCATGCTTATCAAGAAGCTGTTTAAGCTTGCCGGGTTTTTTCTTTTGAGGCTTTTTCTTTTCTTCTTCCTTCTTTTTTTCCGGTGTTTTCTTTTTCTTTCCCGGCTTTTTTTCCTTTGCAGGATATATTCTGAAGCTCAGAAAAAAATATCCCAGTCTGAGCGTTGTTTTCTCGCCGTAATCGAGCTTGATTCTGACAGGTATCATCAGAAGAATCAGGATAAAAGCGATTATTCCGAGGATAATAAGCAATGCCTTCAATTTTCCTCACCGCCGTCAGACTCATTTGCGGAAGCATCATCACTATCCTCATCATCAACAGGAAGCGGCGGAAGCTCGTCAAGAGATGATATATTGAAGCACCTCAGAAAATGCTCCGTCGTACCGTATACAAGCGGACGTCCGGGAAGCTCGAGCCTGCCCTTTTCCTCTATCAGCTGACGTGAGATAAGGCTTGCAACAACACCCGAGCAGTCAACGCCCCTGATCTGCTCGACAAAAGCCTTTGTTACAGGCTGATTATAAGCGATTACAGCAAGAACCTCACTTGCAGCCTGAGAAAGCGGAGTATTCCGGCGGATATCCATTATTGTCCGGATCGGGTCAGCATATTCCTCTTCTGTACACATCTGAAAGCTTTTGCCGAGTCTGACAATACGGATACCGCTTTCACGCTTTGCATATTCCTCTTTCAGCTGCATACACAGTTCCTCTGCCTTGTCAGTCCCGATTGCAAGAGTCTGTGCGATCCTTTCGGTTTCAACCGGAGTTCCGCAGGCAAAAAGAATTGCTTCTGCTGCGCTTTTCAGCTTTTTTTCATTCATAATTTTCCCTCACGAAGAAAGTTATTTTACTATATCAAACGACACAAGCTTTTACTGATACTGTCACCCTGAGCGTCAGCGAAGGATCTTTTTCATAATTGAAGCTGTGCAGATAAACTTGTCAGCAACACTCTGAATAATTTCTGTCATGTATCAGTATTATGTCTGTCTCCGCCGATCATGCGGAGTGTGCCGTCATCGTCCTCAATTCTGACACGCTTGCCCTTTATCAGTTCAAGCACAGCAAGGAAGGTCGCAACAAGCTCACTGCGGTCCTGTGCATCGTCAAAGACATTTTCATACCGTACACGGTTTCCGCTCCACAGCTTTCTCATAACGCCGACGATCTTTGAGCTGACAGAAACTATCCTTCTTTTGACGATACCGGAAAACGCCTCTTCAGAGGGCGGTATTTTTTCCTTTCCTCTGCCGACAGCCGCAAGATATG
>ONRO01000026.1 GCA_900320235.1 uncultured Eubacteriales bacterium | reverse complement strand
TTCCATCAGCAATTACAAAAACTTTTCCTTTTGCACGGACACCCTTTAAAATCTTACTTTTTTCCTTACAAAATACAGGGGAAAGAGATGGAAAAACAGGTGTTTTTTTTATTCCGAATTTATCAAGAATTTTGTATCCGGTTTCGTCAGCCCCAAGAGAAGGTGAGGAAGGTGATCCCGTTGCAAAGATAACATATTTTGCAAAAATAGTATCACTTTCAGAAGATATTCTGAAAACCTCGTTTTCTTTATTTATTGATATGATATGAAAATCACAAAGCTCAGTTACATCATTCTTATTAAGCCTGTATCTGAAACAATCAAGAACAGTACTTGCTCTGTTACTATACGGATACAATCTGCCCTCATTATCATCTCTTAGAATTAATCCCATTTCTGAAAGAAATTTTCTTTCTTTATTCAAAGTATAAAATGATAATACTTCACTCAGTATTTTCTTATCTCCATGGTAATTAGCTTCAGACAATCTGTTATTACTGATATTACAGCGACCATTGCCTGTTGCCAGAAGCTTTCTGCCAATTCTTGACTGTTTTTCAATAATAACAGTACTGCCTTTTCCTAACTTTTCAGAACAGGATATAGCCGCTGCAATTCCAGCAGCACCTCCGCCAATAACGGCTGCAATATATTTTTTATTCATTTTGACATCACCTGTTTATTCATTATAATCCTCAAGAAATGAATGTCTTTTGCCATCTTTTTTGTAGCCCGGAAAGGTGTCGATATGTACGATATGAAGACTGTTGAAAATACTTTTTTCAATATTTGGATTTGTTTTTTTCAATTCTTTTATTAGCTGCTTTGTTTCAAGCCGCTTGCCAACTTCATCACTGTCACAAAATTCCTGCATTTCTGTAAAACGACAGGCACATCTCAGAAATTCCAGATTATTGTATTTAGCCCATGAAATAATATCATCCTCATGTACACAATATAAAGGTCTGATAAGCTCCATTCCTTCAAAATTTGAACTGTGAAGCTTTGGAATCATACCCTGAAGTTGTGCACCATAAAACATTGACATTACCGTGGTTTCGATAACATCTGAAAAATGATGACCCAGTGCTATTTTATTACATCCGAGTTTTTTTGCCTGACTATAAAGATGTCCACGTCTCATTCTCGCACACAGATAACATGGATATTTTTCAGCATTGTTTGCAGTCTCAAAGATATTGGTTTCGAATACAGTAATTGGTATTTCAAGAAGTCCGGCATTAGCTTTTATTTTATTCAGATTTATTTCGTTATATCCCGGATCCATTACCAGATATACAAGTTCAAAAGGGATCTGACTGTATCTTTGAAGCATTTGCATAAGCTTCGCCATAAGCATTGAATCCTTACCGCCGGAAATACATACTGCAATTCTATCATTTTCTGAAATCAACTCATATGTTTTTACTGCTTTAACAAATTTATTCCAGATTGTTTTTCTGTATTTTTTAGTAACACTCTGCTCAATTTTTAGAGTTATTTCCTGCATTAATAATTCTCCTTTTACTTTCAGATATCAGCCAGGTTTAAAAAAATATTTACCTTATCATCAATAACAATTATAAATACAGATTAATACAATGTCAATATTATACTATGATGAATTATCTGAAAACTGATTACTTTATACATCAAAAGCTTGTGCAATGAGATTATTCACTGCACAAGCCTTTATCTTATGAAACTATCAGGCCAGATAATTCATGCCTTTTTCTGTAATTCCTGTGGCTGTAAATTCCAGAAGCTCACTACATCCAAATTTTGATCTCGCATTTACAAAACCATATCTTCTAAGCAATTCCAAAGCTTTGCCAATATCTGAAATAGAGTATTTTTTACACTGTGGTGCAGACATTACTTCATTAAAGCTTACTGTACTTTGTTTTTCTAATGCATCCTTCAAGTATTTTAATACTGTTCTTACACATGGATCATTCAATTGCATTTTTCTCACCCTTCAATCATCTTTTTTATCATTTCAAATTCTTCCATCACAATACAATGGGGAATACTGTTATTTCTGACTTTTTCTATACAATCATAAAAATTAATCCAGAGTACACTTTCAACTTCTTCAGTCTGCAAACACATATCAGCCTCATTAATATCTTTCCAGAGAATAAATACCCTTGATACCTGTCTGTCATGAAATTCTCTTCCAAAAAAAACTTTGTCAGATACTATTTTTCGATCTCCACAATAAATCAATTCCTCCGGAGAAGCGATAATTCCAAGCTCTTCATTTAATTCTCTGAGAGCTGATTGAATATAATCAACCCCACTTGGAATATGACCAGCACTGGAAATATCATAGCATCCGGGATAAGAGGATTTTGTTTGGCATCTTTTCTGCAATAATATCTGTACTTTATCATTATTATTTCTAAGCAGCCAGACATGAGCTGTTCTGTGTCTTATACCTTTTGAGTGAGCTGTCTCCCTGTCAATAACATCTCCCGTTGGTTCTCCATTTTCATCAACTATATCAATATATTCTGTCATATTCTCAATCTCCGCTTCCTGGTTTATTGTTATAATTATAAAAAATATCATCTATAAGAGCGTCAAGCTTTCTTTTATCACCGAAAGCTGCTTTTATAAATGCATCTGTATTTGAAATCATAAGCCTGAAATATAGCCAGTCTCCAAGATCATCGTACTTTCTTGTAGAATTAATCAAATAATTTCTCCGAAGTGTAGTATACTTTTTTCCGACTTTTTTTCCAAAACTCTTTAGTTTTTTCGCAGTCGCAACATCTTCCATAGCTTTTTGTAATGAAAAACCACCTACTGCTTCAAATGTCTTTTTTTCTGCCCAGAAAATCCCACAGTAAAGACCAGTCATCCAAAAACCAAATCTGCAAAAAGCATCATTACATTTTATAGGAAATGAATATCGTTCAAATTTTATAGGAGCACCACCACCAATATATTTTCCGGTTGAAAGTTTCATTGCTATTTCTTTCAATGTTCCTCTTGTCATACGGTTATCTGCATCAATAGTTACAATTATTTCACCGCTTGCAGCAAAAATACCTGTATTTCTGACACTTGCAATGCATCTTTCATCATTATACAAAACTCTGGCTCCACATTTTTTGGCTATTTCCGCTGTATTATCAGTACATCGGTTGCATACCACAATAATCTCAACATTACCGCCATAATGTTTTGCAGCTGCCTTTACAGAAAAGATACATCTTGCAATATATTTCTCCTCATTATGAGCGGGTATAACAACTGTAAATGATTGTTTTTTCATATATTATCCTCTGATTCAGACTGGTATTAATACTATTATAATAAATCATTTTCATATACACAATACTTTTAATAAGAAAAAAACATGCAGCGGAATACTTCACTAAAAAGTAAAGATATTTTATTGTAAATAATTAAAAATTATTATTGATAGATACATATTTATCTGATAAACTATTATTAATAATTTAAACATCCGGAGAAATCAAATGAATAATCTCTTTAAAAATCTTAATAACTCACAGATGGAAGCTGTAACATCAATTGAAGGATATGTGCGGGTGATTGCCGGAGCCGGCTCAGGAAAAACAAGAGCTCTGACATATCGGTTTTCATATCTTGTAAACGAAATCGGAATACTGCCTGGTAATATTCTCTGCGTTACATTTACAAACAAAGCAGCAAATGA
>ONRO01000228.1 GCA_900320235.1 uncultured Eubacteriales bacterium | reverse complement strand
GTTTCTGCTGCCTTAACTGCTGCATCTGCTGTTACAGCGGCTTCTGCTGCCTTAACAGCTGCATCTGTTCCGCCCTGTACAAGCTCTGCAGTATTGTTATTCTTGTTTTTATTCTTGTTTTTCTTTTTCTTTCTGCGTCCCTGCTTCTTTGCTCCCTGTTCAGGTTTTGCAGCAGGTGTCTGCTCTGTTTTTTCCTGTGAAGCGGTTTCTTCAGCAGGCTTTTCTTCAACCGGCTTTTCTTCAGCAGTCTTTACACTGTTTTCTTCAGCTTTTTCCTGCTTTGCCTTTTCCCCGGCAGCCTTCAGTTCTGCGCTGCCGTCCTTTATTTCAACAGCAAGGGGATTGCCCTTGGGGTCGCTGAGCGAATCGATTACAATATTACCGTCCTCGCCCTTTTTGATTCCGATTTCAAACTTATCACTATTCTTTTTCGCACGGAAGATCTCTCCGCTGTCTGCTGCGGGATCAGGCTGTTTTGCTGCGGTTTTTGTTTCGTGGATTTTTTCCTCAAGTATTTCAGGCTCGGAGATATCGGAGAAGAATTCTTCCATCTCGCTGTCCTTATCATTTTCTTCGACTTCCGCAGTCTGATTTTTCAGCTTATTCCTGATCTTATCCAAGAAGCTTACAGTACTTGCCTTATTTCTTTCAGGCTCCTTACTTCCGGTTTCATAAATACTGTCGGTTTCACCCGCATCAAAGATCTTATTCTTGAATTTCTGGAAAAGTGATGGTTTTGTATTTTCTATATAATCCTGCTCGCCCGCTTCAAGCATTGCAGCCTCCTGAATTTCCGGAGTGGGTTCAGGCTTTTTCTCAGGCTTTTTCTTTTCTGCGGATGGCTCGACAAGCTCAAGCTTTCTGCTCTTTTCAACATGCTCTTCAAGCTGTTCTGTTTCCTCAGGTGCAAAGGCTTTTTCATCAGGAATATCATCTGCCTCGGCATCTGAACTGGCTTCCTGATTCTTTTCAGTGACGGATTCCTCCGGCTTTATCTGCTCCTGAACTTCATCAGTAGTTTTTTCCGGTTCTGTTTTTTCAGGCTCGGCTGACGGAGTTTCCTCTGTTTTTACCGGTTCCTGAACTTCATCGGTTGTTTTTTCCGGTTCTGTTTTTTCAGGCTCAGCTGACGGAGTTTCCTCTGTATTTACAGGCTCCTGAACTTCATCGGTTGTTTTTTCCGGCTCCGCTTTTTCAGGCTCGGCTGACGGAGTTTCCTCTGTTTTTACCGGTTCCTGAACTTCATCGGTTGTTTTTTGCGGCTCTGCTTTTTCAGGCTCAGCTGACGGTGTTTCCTCTGGCTTTGCAGACTCATTATCAAAGCCGCTGAGTACAACTGCGCTGTCTGAAAGCTCAACCGTACCTGAGGTTTCATCATCACCAGCGAAATAATCCTCAAGGCTGGTATTTTCCTCTGCGGATTCAATATTCTTTTCTTCTTCGACAGTTTCCTGTTCAACCGGAGTTTCTGCGACCGCAGCTTTTTCAACAGCTTCAGTTGTCTGAGTTTCAGTTTTTTCTTCCTCGTCATGCTCCGTTTTCAGCATAGGATTGACTATTCTGAGCTTCATCTCTGACTGCGGCATTTCCTCGTCAAGCAAAGCAATATTCGGATCTTTTTCCTCAGGCACATTTTCCGTAAAACGTGACGGATCATTTTCCGGTCTGAGATTTCTCGCGGTTATCATAGGAGCAATATTAAGTTCTCCGACCGGCTTGACTTCAGCAGAAGCTGCTGTTGAAGCAGTTGCAGAAGCATCTGCCGGACGAACCTTACCGAATCGCTTTTCAAACCTTGACATCTCCTGTACCGTCTTATCATCTGCGGGTTTTTCCTCACGCACCGGAAGATCATAGTTTTTCGGTGCGATATTATTCCTGTTTTTGCCGAAACGTCTTTCATATTCTGAAACCGGCTTTTCAGGTGTCTTTTTATCCTTATCGAAAACAGATTCACCGATCTGTTCAATACTTGTCTTATGCTTTGGTGCGCTTTCAGCAAATACTATTGTATCCTCCTGTGAATTCTCCTGTGCGGCAAGTTTTGCCTGCTCATTTATCAGAGAGAATTTTGCTATCTCAGAGGTTACGGAAAGTGCCGGCTGTGCAACTGCTTCAGCCTTTCCGACCGGAGTATACGGATTCTTTGGTATAGAAAGCTCTGCTGTGGAATTCAGCTTTGCAGTTTTATTATCTGACAGAGATGCTGTTTTCCTGCTGCTTGAATATACAACATTATCATCATCTGTATCTTCTGTTTTCTGTTCTGTTTTTGCAGTCCTGACAGGCTGGGACTTGAGCTGAACTTTCGGTTCCGGTTTCGGTTCAGGCTTTGGCTCTGGTTTCTTTACAGTCTGAGCCGGCTTTTCGATTTCCTCATCATCGTCATCATATTCATCTTCGTCATTATACTTATCATCGGGATATCCCTCTGACTGCATCACTGTTTCTCTTCTCTTCATTGCGACGATAATAATACCGGCAAGAGCAGCGGCAGCGATGATTGACGCTCCGATGATAAAAAGATATCTTCTGTCAAGTTCCTGAATTGTTGTATCTGCCACATCAGTCCCTGACACTTCAGAAGGCTGTACATCATCAACATCAAAGAAAACGCTGCTCATTATCTTATTAAAGAGTGCCCTCTGGTCATTTGAAAGAGGCTTATTCTTTGACTGGAAGGTAATGATAATATTTGCGTCATTGACAACGGTATACTGCTGGATACCATATACCTCGGTACCATCATCAGTCTTATATTCCATATTCATTGTAAGGAAAAGGACCTTATTGAAAGTATTTCTTGCGCAGCCTGTTGCATATTCATTCCGCAGAAGATTATCCATAAGCTTCTGCACCTGTTTATCATCAAGCTTTGAAATATTTCCTATTTCCTTTGTGCTGGAATTCTTGACCATAGTTACAGTAATATCATATGAAAAATCCTTTGCAAAGGCCTTGATCGCAGAATCATTATTTGCAAGACTTTCCTCTGCTTCTTTTTTGGTCATTCCGGCTGCTTTCAGAGCCGGGTCATCTGCAGCAATTCCCGGGATCAGAACATACATATCCTTCGGGATATCGATATACATATCAACATTTTTAATATTATATGTAGCGAACTGTATCTTACTGATATCAGTCGTTACACCAGCAGACTGAACAGAAACCTGCTCCTCTCCATCCACTGATTTTTCATTATCAGACTGAGCCTTATTATCCGATTGTTCCTCTGAAGAACTGGCAGTGTCAGTCTGTTCATTCTCAGCATCGTCGCTGCTATTTGATACTTCTGTCTCTGTTGCAGCATCTCCGGAATCCTCCGGAACAGCATAAGCTGTTACAGAAACAGACATAAGAATCAATGCAGCAGCGATTACCACAGCAAGTCTTTTCATTGAACGACCTCCATCTATACATCATAATAGTCAGCTGGTTCACATACTGACCAAACAACATCATTATCCGCATTCCCGGTGTATTATACAAGAGAATACAGCAAGCCATTTTCATTTGGCAATATACATATTTAATTATACTCTAATTCACCAGAAATTACAAGTACTTTTCCAGCCGGCAGCGTCACGTCCGGCAGTGTCACGTTGCACCCTTGAATCACGTCTTTTTCAGGCTATCTAAGACGTAAATCAACGGTGCAGGACACCAAGGGCACTTCCTTTGGGCGCATCATGCTGTCCGGCAAGCTTTATACCGCTTCTGCTTTGTTCTTTCTGACAGCACCTTCAGCGTAAGGCGTTCCCTTACGGAAACGCGCCAAAAGAAAGGAACCACAAGAGGAAGGGCTTTGGCCCCTCCTCTTAAGGTCCC
>ONRO01000104.1 GCA_900320235.1 uncultured Eubacteriales bacterium | reverse complement strand
TTTTTTCTTTTCCTCTGATTTTTTCTTTACCACGGTTTTTTTACGGCTTTACAGAACTGCTGATTACTGATTCAGAGTTACATTTTTCAGTGAATCAGCTTATCAAAACCGCCCTCTCTCTCACGAAACCTGTGTATATACAAAAGTAAGCAAGCACGCCCACCGCCGGGGGGGATGAGTGGAGATAAGGTGGAAAGATTTCAAAAGAGAGGAAACTTAACAGGAGGGGCTATGCCACTTCTCTTATGGTTCTTCGCTTTTCAGCCTGATAACACCTCAATCCTCAATTGCTCACCAAATGTAGAAAGCTGCTGCACCGCACCAATTCAGTCTTTGCTATACAGAACAGCCGTCAACTGTTAAAAATTCTGTCAGTCGGTTCATTTTGCGGTTCACCCTCATTTTCAAGTTCTTTAAGATGCTTTGTTTCAAATTTCATTTCCGCTGTAAGTCCTCTTGCATTTGCCGTTGTAATCGGCGAAGACAGCATATTTTCTGATTTTTCTATTGTTGCTTCAAGCTTTTTGATATAAGCCTGGGTTTTTTCAAGAAACAATCTTGTGCTGTACGCATCATTTTCTGAAAGACGGCCAAGCTTTTCTTCATATGCAGCCTTTGACAGTCTTGCTCTTGAAAGCTTTTCCGCAAGATATGCAACATTTTTGTAGAAATCAAAACTTACATCAGAAGCCGTAAGCTCCTCACCCCTGAGCGAGCCGGCAACACTGAAATAATCGAAATAATAGTTCAGTCCTCTTATCATAAAGTCCACAAGATACATATCACTGCTGTCATTCAGCTCATCGCTCAGTGAAGTAAAGGTCATTTCAATGATCTTTTTGCGGAAACTTTCTGCACTGAAGCTTACTGCCGCATTTGCAGCAGGCTTTGACAAAACACTTATTGCCCTGTCAAGTCCCGGATCGCAGCTGCCTGTTCTCGATGTATATATTCTCTTTATTTTTCTGAGCATCTCAAGCTCATCCTGATTTTCACTGCTTCCGAGCATATAGATACCGTTTTCGCAGTCCACAGCATCGCAATATACACTGCATACATATTTATACGGATCGCTGCAGTCATCAAATTCTGCCGCTGCCTTTTCACAGGCTGTTCTCAGAGCTCTGTTGTTCCTGAGGGCTTCTTCTACTGCAGAAAGCGATCTTTTCTGATTTTCCGGCAGTCCGAGGATATGATCCTTTCTGTATTCAGCGGAATTATAATATGCAAAAAGCACCGCAGAAAGTGAATTGATCTTTTTTATGCTCATTTCCTCCATATATCCGCCTGTAATCGCATAGCTTGTTATCATTCTGCGGATATGCTCATAGCTCAGGGAATTATAGAATACTGCCTTATCCCCAAGAAATCTTTTAAGCTCATCATATATATAAAAGTTTCTTGTCATTTCATAAATATCGTGAAAATACGGTTCAAGCTCCGGGAACAGAGATGCATCCGAAAATGCATTTCCCATTGCTCCCATTCCGGTACCGGGTCTGAAAAAACGCAGACTTTCACCGGAATATATCGATGAGGTTATCAGAAACATATGTCTGTTATTATCCTGATAATTCCTTGAATTGATCCTTTTCAGCTCATCTGCAAGCTCCGGCGCACACAGCAGGGAATTGAATGCATTTATATTCATTATTACTGCGACCCTGCTTTTTCTTTTCATCAGTGCTATCAATGACAGAATTACACTGTCAGAATTTTCCGCACCGAGAGGTATTGTTTTTGCGCCGCTTTTCATTCTCACTTCATTTTCAGAGCCGTTAAGTCCGCTCTGTCTTCTTGATGCAAACAGCGAGCTGATAAGACTTCCGCTTTTCTCATCAAGAGCCTTCGAGCTGATATTATCGAAGCACAGGAGATGATATCCGGAGCTTTCGTCACCCGTCAGGGCATATATATATTCATATCGCATTGCGACAAGCTTATAATACAGAAAAAAGTTCAGCTTTGTACGGATGTAGCTTTCCGTATAAAAGGAATCCTCATCATTTGAAAAAAACAAATGAAAAAGTCCCTTTGACGCATCAAACTCCTGCATTCTCTCACCTCATTTCCATTCAGGAGAACGTTATCAATGAAGCAGGGACAGCACCTGTCTGAAAGTCTGGATTCTGTCAGATTTGCTGACCCATAGTCCTCCCTTTATCAGCTCGACCGCATACGGCGGCACCCTGTTGAACACATCCGAGGGTATCGGGATCGAGCTTTTCTCTAATCTTTTATTTGCATTTCCTACATTTATTCCTGTCATAAGATAATACAGAGTTGCTGTAAAGCCATATACATCAGTTGCCTGATCAAGCTTTATTCTTCTGTTATATTGTTCGATTGCGCTGCAGTCATTCACAAGCTCAGGTTCAACGAGTCCGCCGGCATGTCTGACATCCTCCATTTCAAATCCTGTCAGGCAGTATCTCTTATTCGCTGTCAGCCTTATATTTTCCGGTGACACTCCAAAATGTCCGATCTTATATGTTTCGTGAAGCTCAAGCAGATATTCCGCAATCGGTCTTATATTTTTTTTCAGTTCTTCCCAGTTTTTGACCGGGCCATTCCGCTGTACATATTCCTTGAGCGTACTTTCGCCGTCAAATCTTTCAATTATATACGGTATATTCCCTTCTGAGAAAATATCAAGTATTTTCACAGCTGCTTCGTTTTCCGGAATCGAATATAATGTCTGATAATATTTAATGAATTTTTCCTTCAGCTCATTAAAGCGTCTTTCAGAAAGCTTATTTACTGAAACCATACTGCTTCCGGGGATTCTTGAGCAGTATGATGACGGAAGAAATTCATGTATCATTACCTTTTGGTTAAGCTTTTCGCTGAAGCCGGCATATCTTATGCCTGCATTATTTCTTGTCAGTTCTGCTCCTATGTGATAAAGCTTATCCATCAGATCAGTTCCCGGCTTAACGGCATTGGGGAACGGTGTACTTTCAGTATTGAAGCCGCATCTCGGACAATATTTTCCTCCGTTGAACGATTTCATACATTTATAGCAGAATTTTTTCTGTGCATTGATAGTCCCGGTAAATCCGGTTCCGCTCTGGGCAGAATGGACTCTTTTTTCTCCGGCATGGGTACTTTGAGGCTGAACCTTCTGCGGAGGCTTGACTTTATTCATATAATCCGGTGACGGAGAAATATTTTTCATTTCATTCCTGAGTTCATTCAACAGTTCCGTCCTCAGTTCATTTCTGAGTTCATTTTTTAATTTCTGGCGTTCTGCTTCCTTACTGCTGATCTCGCCTTTTACATTTGCTTCAATAGCATTCAGTCTTGCCGCAAGACCGTTCACAGAGCCGACAAGTCCTGAGAAGCGTTCATCATGTATAAGATTATACTTATTCAGATATCCGATAAATTTTTTTGATATTGTTTCATCATCAGCGTCATTGCCGTATATTTTTCCTGTAACGACAAGTTCCTCATCAGCTGTCAGTGCGGCGCTGTAATATTTTCCGCAGAATATTTCCCTGATATTTTTCCAGTCCGCGGTATTGCACTGACCCTCATCATTACTGCCTGCTGAATAGACCGTACCGTCAGGTGCAAGAGCGAGAATATGCTTTTTACCCGAGCAAAGTCTTATCATGCGGGGCCAATCCGAAATCTGCTCCATAATTTCCGTTGAATCGTTCACAACGACATCACCATTACTTTTCAGATATGCCGAAAAGCCATCGCATACACACAGAACATTTTCCGCATTTATACTATTACCGGCAATTATTGATTTTTCCTTTTCGCTGAGTCTGAACGCTGAAACAATCTTTCTTATCTCCATAATATATCCCACACAAAAACAGTATAGATTAATCGCTGACCATATGAAAGCTGACAATACTAATAACCGCTGATTTACCGGCGGAGCTTTGCACAGGGCACAAATTCACACGGCAATTGCTTTTTCTACAAAAGCCCGTGTTATTCAAAGTTTTCTAAACTTAGTCAGAAAACACATAAAAATAAAGAATCATTAATATTATACAACATATTCAATAGATTTTCAACAAATTGAAGAAAATGCTTATTATTTTTTCACATCTGTTTATACAAAGAATAATCTCCACGCAAAAAGAAACGGCAGCAGCAGGTTACCCCGCAGCCGCCATATTTTCAATCTCAGCGAATCCCGTCCGGATTCTTTTTCTGGAAATTCCAGGTATCCTCACACATTTTATCAATATCATACTGTGCAGTCCAGCCAAGCTCTTTATTTGCCTTTGAAGCGTCAGCATAGAATGCCGGAAGATCGCCCTCACGTCTGTCGCCGATAACATAGTTAAGCTTACTTCCGCTTGCCTTTTCAAACGCATGAATAATATCCAGAACGCTGTAACCCTTACCGTTTCCGACATTATATGCCTGAATACCTGTTGTTTCAAGTATTTTTGCAACTGCACACAGATGAGCCTTTGCAAGGTCCACAACATGGATATAATCACGAATACATGTTCCGTCCTTTGTATCGTAATCTCCTCCGAAAACCGTAAGCTTTTCAAGCTTTCCGATTGCAACTCTTGAAATATAGGGCATCAGATTATTCGGAATACCGTTCGGATCCTCACCGATCAGACCGCTCTCATGTGCGCCGATAGGATTGAAATAGCGCAGAAGAGAAATACTCCAGCTGTTATCCGCATTGTAAACATCTCCGAGTATTTTTTCAATAAAATGCTTTGTTCTGCCGTAAGGGCTGCTGACATCTCCTGTTATCATATCCTCTTTGTACGGAATGGGGTTATTGCCGTACACAGTTGCAGAAGAGCTGAAAACGATCTTTTTGCAGCCTGCCTTTTCCATCACTTCAAACAGAACAACACTTCCGGAGATATTATTATCATAATAAAGCAGCGGAAGCTTTGCAGATTCTCCGACAGCCTTCAGACCTGCAAAATGAATAACTGCATCCACATCATTTTCGGAGAAGATTTTTTCAAGGCCATTTTTGTCACGAATATCACATTCATATCTTTTCAGTTTCCTGCCTGTAATTTCCTCAACCCTGTCGAGCACCTTCGGAACGCTGTTATAATAGTTATCTACAACAATTACATCATAGCCCGCCTCAAGAAGCTCAACACAGGTATGACTTCCTATATAGCCTGCGCCGCCTGTAACCAGAATAGTCATTTTCGTCCTCCGTTTCCCTGCCGCATCAGCGTCAGTTATTTATCTTATTATTTTCTGTTATATTTAAGCCCCCGAGGCAAAAGCATCGGGGGCTTTTCTGGCGGAGAGTGAGGGATTCGAACCCTCGAAACGGGGTTAGCGTTTACACGATTTCCAATCGTGCTCCTTCGGCCATCTCGGA
>ONRO01000227.1 GCA_900320235.1 uncultured Eubacteriales bacterium | reverse complement strand
GATGACATCGTGAGCGAATCAGGATTAAAGTTTTGAACCCAGTGTTATATTACTTTTAAATTTCTTTTTAAGAAACTTGAATTCCGTGAGCGGAGGTATTCTGTGTTGACTTTTGTTGAAATTAATTGTATAATATTACTATATGAAGAAAGATAAACTATATCGTTTATATCAAAAACAGAATGGAGGCCATAAGATGAAAAAAATAGTGATAATATCATTATTGACAGCGGTTGTGATCGCTTCGGCAGCTGGCTGCAGCGGCTCACCTCCTGCTGAAAATTCACAAGAGGAGTCTGTTGTTTCAGCAGCTCCGGCAAAGATTGAACAGAGCGTTGCTGCCGAAGAGTCGTCAAAGGGAATAACAGCATTGTATGTCAGCCCTGATTCCTGTAAGATAAAGATCAGCGAAAAGAGACTGCTTTCAGTCCGCTCGGACAGTGGTGCACAGCTTTCAAGTGATCTGGTGTGGTCTTGTGACGATGAAAGCATTGCAACGGTGGATTCATCCGGTAATGTTATCGGTAAGGCAGAGGGAAACTGTGTTATCACCGTGTCACGAAGAGACCAGCCTTCTGTCACGGCAAAGGTTCCGATCACTGTCAAGCCTGATGAAAAAAGCGCCGCTGTACAGGAATCATCAGTGCAGACAAGTCAGGCATCGACAGAATCAAAGCCTGCTCAGACGTCAGCTGAATCAAAACCGGAACAGCCATCAGCTGACAGCAACGGAGAAAACACGACTATTATCTATGTCACTCCACCCAGCGGAAGTGTATCATATTATGTGCCAAGACAGTATACCTATTACTATGGAAGAAATAATTTCAGCTATGATAATCCGGCAGACGGTTATGTTATCAACAGTATGCTGAATCATTATCTGACCAGACAGGAGCTGTCAATGATTACGAAGAGTGATGCACAGATGATGCTCAACACGCTCTATGCAAGAAACGGTTATATCTTTACCAATACAGATCTGCAGGCATATTTTGAAACACAGACCTGGTATAATGCTATACCCTATTATCAGAAATCAGGAAATATGTCAACTGCTTCTTCTAAGTTTGATTCAATGGACAAGGCTAACTGTGACCTTCTTGTTGCAAAACGTGACGGCAATCTTTAAACGTGTTTATTGATATCCGGATATTTGAGGCTTATCAGGGCTTTTTGAAAGCCTTCCGGACTTTATTTCACCTCGCAATGAGGTAAAAAAGCAGAACAAGAACAGGAAAAACGCTCCGTAACCGCTAAATGCGGTGGGAGCGTTTTTTTTCGGGTATGAGTAATTACTTCAGTTCAAGTCCGTAATACTCAGCTATTGCATCGGCATCAGCCTGTCCGATCAGTCTGAGCTTTTCATCATCCCTGAGTATTGCATTGTCGTTTATATTGTCCATGAATGCGTGCTCGACAACAATTGCCGGACGGTCGTTGTCAACGTTGTAGCTCAGCAGGAAGAGCTTATCCTTGACAGTTCCGTCTTTATAATAGCCTTTTTCTTCCTTGTATTCGCTGAACAGACCCAGCGATTCTAAGTCCACGGCACCTGTGACATGGTCGATTATCATATTTCCCAGCTTTTCACATTCATCATGGTATTCAGGATAATTGGTAATAAAAACGCTTATCCCGTTTGCCTGCGCTCCCAGCTCACCGGTAGTTGCGTTGCAGTGCAGGCTTACAAAAAAATCGGCATCCTTTTGTTCAGCAAGATAGGCTCTTTTTTCTATACAGTTATATTCTCCGGAGAACATTTTGTCTGCATTCGGACAGCTTCCGTCACTGCGTGTAAGGTATGGTGTGATCCCCTCGTACTCTGAAAGCCGTTCATAACAGGCTAAGCCTATCTTTAAATTCAGATCCTGCTCATTTACCCCGAGCTGCGGCTGGTCTCTCCTGCTGCAGCTTTCATCGTCATCGTGTCCGGGATCCAGCATGACTACAATATTACCGTTGCTTTCCTTTTGGTTCGCTTTATTCTGATCTGATGATTCATCGGTGCTGTTTTCTGTATCATCAGTCCTGCTTTCTGTATCATCAACGGTGCTCTCCGGCTCATCAGCCTTGCTTTCCGTATCATCAGCAATGCTTTC
>ONRO01000116.1 GCA_900320235.1 uncultured Eubacteriales bacterium | reverse complement strand
ATATTGTGAGTAAGCCGCAAGGGCTTTATTTTATAGTAATAGTTGCTGCAGATGGTTCCTCCGCATGATCGAAATCAGCGGAGGAACAACGTTTTTACGGATAAACCCGCACAGGCACCTGAATAAAAAATGAACGGCCGCAGAAAGCTTAAAAGCGATTCTGCGGTCGTATTTTTATCAGATATTCTTTTTAAGATACGGGTTTTGTGCAGTTGCATCGAAGCCCTTTGGCAGATAATCCTCGGGTATGTAATCAGGGTAATAAAGGTCCATCTCGTAATTGCAGAAGATCATCTCAACATAAATTATTTTTCCGTCATGTGCATCGAGGGCATAAACAAAGCCATAATAGCTGTCGGCTTCCATTGCAGCAAGATCGTATTTTTCATCGAAACCTTTTGCACCATAATAGCCTTTATATTCTGTGGATTTGTATGCATGAAGTCTTTCAAGTTCTTTTTTATAGTCATCATCGTTATAATCAACAACAAGATAACTCAGCCATTGTGAATCCCACGGATCATAATAGACCATTTTGAAATCATTTACATTCATTTCTTTTGTGATTTTCTCAGGGAAAATAGATTCATCCATGTTCCATTTGTTATTAAAAAGTATTTCTGCATCTTTGCCGATATATTTATTATAATTTTTCACATTATCGTAAACATAGATTTCAGAATTTGTAAGTCCGGTCATCCCCATTATCTGGCTTGTAATGTCGGGAATTGAATTGAAGAAAAAAACTGCTGCGATTCCGATAATTACAATTATAAGCGAATTACGCTTTGCTTTTTTGTTTCTTGCCTTGACATAATTCTGGAACATCTGGTCAGATTCGGTATTGAAGCTCATTTTAACTTCAGCGGAACCGAGTCTTTTGAAAGTCTTTTTACAATTCTCGCATTCTTTGAGATGTTCTTCTATCATAGTATTGCTTTCAGCGCTGGTAAGCTTTTCTGCATAAAGCGGAAGAAGATCCTTTACGATTTGACAATTATGTTTCAATTTTCAGCTGCCTCCATTCTGTCCTGAATCATAAGCCACGCACGATAATAAACTGTACATGCCCAATGAACGCTTTTCTGCTCAACATTCCCGATCTGGTTAAAGTTCATATCTCCGAAAACACGGAGCATATACACTTCTCTGAAAGGGTCAGGCAGATTTTTCAGAATGGGATAAAGCCTGTCAGCAAAATCCTTGTCCTGAAACATCTTGCAGAAATTTGCTTTTTCTTCATTCAGATATTTCTGAAGCTTATCACCGGAAAAGCTGTTCAGTTTTCTTAAATGCAGCATATACTGTTTTTTTATTATTGAGCTGAGCCATGCTTTGATATTGACCTCACCATGATAGTTGTTAATAAAAATGCTTGCACGCAGAAAAGTATCCATTGCAAGCTTTCGTGCAAGTTCTTCATTGGCGCACAGTCCTCTCAGATATTGATATGCTCCATTATAATACATAATAAAAGTATCCTCCGGACTTTTCATTTTTTCAACTCCGTTTCAAAATTTTTGTATCAAGTCAAGAATGAAACACTGAGCGGAGAACTGTTTTTGTGATATCACAGACGAACCGGGCAGTCTGCGCTTATTACCCAAAGCCTTACGCCGGGTATAAATCAGTGTATCCTTAAAAATATGCAATAAATGACATTTTACAATTGTTTCAGCATTTAATTAACATTATAACACACTTTTTTACACAATGCCAGCCCGTCAGAGTCTGAAATTATCCGCCGTGCCGCCGGTGTCGCGATTTACGTCTTAAATAGTCTGTATAAATTTTACACGGGCACTACCATACTTTTTAAACCTGAACTGCTGATATTATTTCTGCTTTAAAACTTTCAGAATATTTACACGAGTCTGAAATAAGATAACCCCATTGTCGTGCCGGTATGCGTAATGAACAGTATAATAGTTATTTTTTAGATATGATATTCTCTTTTCCGGAAGATGAATTGTTACTTTATTTAAATTATTGCGAAAAGTGAATGTTTTATTATTGCATACGCATGTTGACTATCACAAAGAAATTTAGTATAATGTACTGGTCAAAAAGTATAATTCGGAAATGTGAGCAGCTTTTGCAAAAATAATAACAGATGATGTCCTGACTTTTGCATATCAGCTTGATTAATTGGTTTTGTTTGAGGGATGTTGAAATGATGAAACCCAAAAAAATAATTGGTGATTTTTCTGAAAAAATGCATGGAATGCTGAATAACGACAGCGAAGAGATAATCAATAAAAAACAGAGTTTAATACTTCTCGGCGGTGTCGGAGTTCTTATTATTGCTCTTATCATGACATTTATGTTCTTGTTTTTTAATGGTTCAGAAACAAGGGGTGAGCTTAATCCATCGCCTGCTGCAGACAGCAGGAATAATTCAAAAGATAGTATAGCTGTGACAGTCAGTGAAAAAAAAGCTGAAGATAATTCTGAGTACGGAAAATACGGTCCTCTTGCTTCAGAAGTGATTGAACTCAGAATCGGTGACAACACAGAAAAGCTTGATATAAAACGTATTGCAGATTTTGTTGACGTGACAAAAAAAACTGACGGCTCTTTCTCATACAAGCTCAAAAATGACAAGCTTACTCAGTATGCTTCTGAGCTTGCTTCAGAATACAATACCTTTACCTCAAGTGTTGAATTTGTCAATCACGCCGGAGAAAAGATTGAACTTCAGAATAACAGCTTCGGCTGGATACTTGATGAAAGCTATACATCAGAAAAACTCGGAGAGCTGATACTCGGAAAAAAATCAGTAACGGTTAATCTTACAAACAGAAGCAATGAAAGTGATAAATGGTGGATGAGGATAGCAGGTGCATACGGACCTTGTGATACTTACGGAAATTCATATGCTGAGGTCAGCATAGCCAATCAGTATATGTGGGTTTACAAGGACGGCAAGATCGTTCTTGAGGGTAATGTTGTCACAGGAAATCCTAATACCGGAAATGATACACCCAAGGGTGAATTCCGTATCACCAACAAGGCAAAGAATGCAACGCTTTACGGTATCGGTTATAATACTCAGGTAGCATACTGGATGGCTTTTGCTGATGATATCGGATTTCACGATGCTGAATGGCAGGAATCCTTCGGAGGAGATGTCTATCAGGAAAACGGTTCACACGGATGTGTTAATCTTCCCACCGATATTGCAGGAAGTCTGTACAGCATAGTCTATATCGATATGCCCGTATTTGTATACTGATAAAATGATGATCCCCGATCGCTTCTGCGGTCGGGGAATTTTGATAGCATCTGCGGAAGTCATCAGTCAGAACATGGAACGCATAGAAATCCTGATCCATAGCAAAGCACTATGGCGCGGTCTGCAGATTTACCGGAGCGCCGTGACAGAACAGAAAAGATTTTTCGGATGTGATATAAATGAAAAAGCTCGTTGTCGGAATAATAGCTCATGTCGATTCGGGAAAGACTACACTCTCCGAAGCGATGATGTACAGCACAGGAAATATAAAAAAACTCGGAAGAGTCGATCACAGGGATTCCTTTCTTGATACAAATTATCTTGAGCGTGAAAGAGGAATTACTATTTTTTCAAAGCAGGCAATGATGAATTTCGGAGAATCCGAATTCACCCTTCTGGATACACCGGGACATGCTGATTTTTCTGCGGAAACGGAAAGAACACTTCAGGTGCTTGACTATGCATTGCTTGTGATAAGCGGAACAGACGGTGTGCAGAGTCATACAGTCACACTGTGGAAGCTTCTGAGAAAATATAACGTACCCTGTTTTATCTTTGTCAACAAGATGGATCTTGATGCTGCGGACAAGGATATTGTCCTTGCTCAGCTGAAAGACAGGCTTGACGAAGGCTGCACTGATTTTTCCCGGCCGTCAGGTGAAGAATTTGAGGAAAATATTGCAATGTGCAGCGAGGAGCTTATTGAAAAATACAGCGATGGTATAAGCCCTGATGATGATGATATTGCGCGTGCAATAAATAAGAGAGAGGTTTTTCCGTGTCTGTTCGGTTCGGCACTTCGCCTTGATGGAATAGATGCTCTTCTTGAATGCATGGACCGCTTCACACGTATGCCGGAATATATTGATGAATTTGCGGCAAGAGTATTCAAGATCTCTGAGGATAAACAGGGAAACAGACTGACCTTCCTCAAGGTAACAGGCGGTGTTCTCAGGGTGCGTGATATTCTTGCATCCGGAAAAAACAAAGCATCTGAAAAGATCAGTCAGATAAGGGTTTATTCCGGAGATAAATTCACTGCTAAGGAGCAGGTCGGTGCAGGAACAATATGTGCGGTAACGGGTGTGAGCTTTACCCGTGCAGGCGACGGACTCGGTGCTCAGGAGGACAGCGCTGCACCTGTTCTTGAGAGCGTTCTGACATATACGCTTGAGCTTCCGCCGGAGGTAAATGCAAATACCGCACTCGGAAAAATGCGTATACTTGAAGCCGAGGATCCTCAGCTGAATGTTGAATGGGACGAAAGAAACGGCAGCATACAGATCAGACTTATGGGAGAAATACAGCTCGAGATACTCAGAAGTATAATAAAAGATCGTTTTGGTTTTGATGTTTCCTTCGGCAGGGGAAGCATTATCTACAAAGAAACCATTACAGACACTGTTGAAGGAATAGGTCATTTTGAACCGCTGCGGCATTATGCGGAGGTACATCTCATAATGAAGCCAGGCAAGAGAAACAGCGGTATCATTTATTCATCATCGGTCAGGGAGGAACAGCTTGACAGAAATTTTCAGCGGCTGATTCTGTCCCAGCTTTATGAAAAGACACATATCGGTGTTCTGACAGGTTCACCGGTCACAGATATTGAAATAACGCTTGCCGCAGGAAAAGCACATCTCAAGCATACGGAAGGCGGAGATTTCCGTCAGGCGGCATACAGGGCAGTCCGTCAGGGACTGAGAAGTGCGAAGTCTGTTCTGCTTGAGCCGTTCTATGATTTTACGCTTGAAGTTCCGGCTGAAAACACAGGACGTGCACTTTCGGATATTGACAGGCTTTGCGGAAGCTTTGAGCCGCCTGAAACTCAGGGTGAAATGACAGTCATAACAGGCAGGGCACCGGCAGCAACGATGAATGATTACGGCAGCGAGGTAATGCAGTACACAAGAGGCAGAGGCAGGCTGAGCTACACCTTCAGCGGATATGATCTCTGCCACAACAGCGAGGAGATCATTTCCCGGACCGGATATGATCCGGACAGCGATACTGAAAACCCTTGCGATTCAGTTTTCTGTTCTCATGGTGCAGGACATAATGTAAAATGGAATGAAGTCAGGGATCATATGCATCTGAGTGCTGTACTTTCCGGACGTGAAACCAAAGGAATTGATAACCCGGCTGATTATATCAGGACAGCAAAGAGTCAGAGCGATATTTTTGCTTTTGATAAGGAGCTTATGCAGATATTTGAAAACACCTACGGTCCTGTGAAAAGAAAAAGAGAAGAACGTCAGGAGTACAACTATGATGACAGCAGAAAAAAAAGCGACGGCAGGCTCAGAGCAAAAGCTCCTGCGGCAAAATATGACGGCACTGAATATGTACTTGTTGACGGATACAATGTAATATTTTCATGGGATGAGCTGAAAAAAGCAGCACAGACTAATCTTGATGCTGCAAGAAATATGCTTATCAATATTCTCTGCAATTATCAGGGTTACAGAAAATGCGAGCTGATACTTGTATTCGATGCCTACAAGGTCAGGGGCAATGTACGCGAAGTGGAAAAGATCGGTAATATCAACATTGTATACACAAAGGAGGCAGAAACTGCCGATATGTATATTGAAAAGGTATCGAACACACTTGCAAGAAAACACAGGGTCAGGGTTGTGACCTCTGACGGAATGGAACAGCTCATTATTCTCGGAAACGGGGCGCTGAGAGTTTCTTCACAGTCTTTTCTTGATGAGGTAAGGTTGGCGGAAAAGGAAATACGCTCAATTATTTCCGATATGATCTGATACTGATTTAAGCTAAAAAATTAAAGTTTCGCAGGGGCATTTAAAAAGGCCTCCGGCGTGCCGCCGGTGTCGCGACGCGCTATCGCTCCGTATACACTGCGCTCTGACAGAGAAGTACTGTTGCACTCCCGCGGCTCTGATTTCTTCTGACCCAAAATTTTATTATAGTT
>ONRO01000225.1 GCA_900320235.1 uncultured Eubacteriales bacterium | reverse complement strand
TCTTCCTCAGATTGTTCGTCCTCATTTTCAGCTTCCCCCTCGTCATCATCATTATAAGAGTAGCCGCTTGAAACCTCTGCCTGAGCAGCGCTTGCTGTCGAATAGTCTGTTGCCTGATAAGCACTTGAAGGAGGTGCTATATTTGAAACACCAGCACTGTCAAAGGAATAAGTAACTCCGTCGATAGTTCTTGATGTGCTTACTACATACTGACCGTCCTCATAATAGAAGGAATCGCCGTCAAGAAGAACCCATCCGTTTTCAGGATATGAAACTCCTGCAACTTTGAACCATTCTACCCAGCTTGCATTATAAACATTATGGTAAACAACGCCCCAGTATTCATCTCTGGCGTCAACCGCCATACCTGAACCGATATATACTCCGACATGTCCCGGTGTGTGAAGTCCGAGACCGTGAATACGGGGAACTCCGTCGCCCACATAACCCCAAGAGCTTGATGAGCCGAGCATATCTACTCTGTTTCCGCCAACATAATTGTAAGTATAGATAAGACCTGAGCAGTCAACGGTTCCGTAAGAGGTACCGCCCCATACATACTGCCAACCCTCTCTGTATGCTGTAAGTGCATGAGCAGCAAGGCCAACGCCTGTACTTGTCTCTGCTGATGCCGTCATTGCACCTGTCGTAAGCATTGTTGCAGCCACGCTTACTGTCAGTGCAGCAGCAACGACTTTTTTCATTACTTTCATCAGTGTAATAACTCCCTTCGATTTTTCCTAAGCCTGAGCTTAATTTAATCGATTTGCCGGCGACCCGTTATTTCAAATTACAATTTTTTAACTTAATCAGGACCGCATCCGTAAAAATTATTTCAAACTTGTAACAAATCTGTATAGATAATAACATCAATATAATAAAAAATCAAGTCTTTTTCTAATATATCAAAAAAAAAGTCCAATATTCAGCACTTTGCACAAAAGATATAGCATAATTCATATATGTTCTCATGTCAAAAAAGTAATTATTTACAAAATACAATTGCACAAGCTGAGAATGTGTGATAATATATTTAATTATAAGGTTAGTTTTTTCCTTTTGCAGTGCAGAAAACGCTGTTTCCGGGCGCTGTGCCCCCAATAATGGAAACCCTGTATTATTCAGAGTTTTCCGTAATATATAATAAATGTAGGAGTGGTTATTTTGCAGAAGAAGCGCATAGCTGTAATATTCGGCGGCAAATCCTCTGAACATGAGGTTTCAAGAGTATCAGCATCATATGTAATTAGTCAGATCCCGTCAGATAAATACGAGATTGTTACAATCGGTATTACTAAAGAAGGACGCTGGTTCCTTTATGACGGTGATATTTCCGCCATCGCAGACGGTTCATGGGAACATAATGAAAACAACAGAACAGCTTTCATCGCACCTGCCCCCTCTGTCAGCGGTATTATTATCATAAATAAGGACGGCACCACAGAAAAGCTCAGACTTGACGTTGTATTCCCTGTACTCCACGGTAAAAACGGTGAGGACGGAACACTTCAGGGTCTTCTTGAAATGTCCGGTATCCCCTATGTCGGCTGCGGCGTTATCGCTTCAACAGAATGCATGGACAAGATCTCCACTAATATAATGTTTGAACACGCAGGAATCGATCAGGCAAAGTTCACATGGTTCTATGCAGGTGAATTCAAAAAGAATCCTGATGAATATATCAGCAGAATTGAAAATGAACTTGGCGGATATCCTGTATTTGTCAAGCCTTCAAATGCCGGTTCATCTGTCGGCATCACAAAGGCTCATTCAAGAGATGAGCTTATCACAGCAATTGAAAAAGCTTCAAAAGAAGACAGCCGTATTCTTGTCGAGGAAAATATCATCGGCAAGGAAGTAGAATGTGCTGTACTGGGAAATGAGGATCCCTTTGTTTCAGTTCCCGGTCAGATCGCACCTGCTGCTGAATTCTATGACTATGACGCAAAATACAATAATGCAGAATCCAAGCTTTATATTCCTGCACATATAAGCGATGAGCTTATCGGCAGAGTACAGCAGATCGCTGCAAGAGCATATACAACACTTGCCTGCGAGGGTCTTTCAAGAGTTGACTTCTTTGTAACAGACGAAGGACGTATTCTTCTCAACGAGATCAATACACTCCCCGGCTTCACATCAATAAGCATGTATCCGAAGCTCATGGCTGCAAGCGGATTTGAAAGCAGCAAGCTGATTGAACGTCTTATTGAACTTGCATTTGAGAGGGCTGGTAAAAATGTCTGAACAGGCTATCGGTGTTTTTGATTCAGGACTCGGCGGACTTACTGCTGTCAAGGAGCTTATCAAAGTTCTTCCGCAGGAAAATATCATATATTTTGGCGACACCGCAAGGGTTCCCTACGGAACAAGAAGCGACAAAACAATCAGGCTTTATGCCCGTCAGGATGCAGATTTCCTTTTATCAAAGGGCGTAAAGATGATAATTGCAGCATGCGGAACCGTAAGCTCAGTTGCAACAGAGCTTTATGACACACTTCCGGTACCTTTCACAGGAGTTGTATATCCGACAGCAAGTGCTGCCGTGAAAGCAACAAGAAACGGAAAGATCGGAATAATCGGAACCTCCGCAACAGTAAAAAGCTGCTCATACAAAAAAGAAATACTCAGCCAGGACGAGCGTATCAATGTTTATCAGCAGGATTGTCCGCTGTTTGTTCCGCTTGTTGAAAACGGTTTTATTTCGGCAGATGACGATATTGTAAAGCTTGTCGTTGAAAGGTATCTCTCGGAAATGAAAGCAGAAGGCATTGACACTCTTATTCTCGGCTGCACTCATTTCCCGATTATTGCTCAGGCAATATCCGATTATCTCGGAAAAAATGTTACGCTTATTGATTCAGGAAAGGAAACTGCGCTTTATGCCGCAAATATCCTCGGAAGCCGCGGGCTGCTCAACAGCAGCAGCACCCTCGGCAGCTGTACATATTATGTAAGCGATACTGTTGACGGATTCCGCAAAACAGCCGATCTTTTCCTCGGCAAAAGCGTTGAACAGGAAGCTGTTCATCTCAGTCTTGACAAGCTTACGAAAAAAATCTGATCCATAGCTGTGACGCTGTATCCGGAATGTGAACCGGTTTGCTTCGTCAGGCTTATTCAGGAATAATAAGCTGCACGGTTTTCTTCCGGTCAAACGCTGAATCCATTGTACACAAATATCATTTTCACTATTATTTGAACGGACGAAGTGAGCATTTCAGTATTTTACAATCAGCTGAATGGAATTATAAAAAAGGAGAAAAAGAAATGGAAGAAAAATATCTTCTTTCGGTCTGCGGAAAGCAGTATGTAAACGGCAGCTCTGATAAGGTTGAGCTGCAGACGAATGCTGCATATGTGATGCGCGGAGACAGCAGATATATCACATACAAGGAATATGATCCGCAGAATCCCGAAAAGCATTACCGCACAACAGTCAAGGTCGACAAGAACAATGTCGTGACGGTAATGAAGGGCGGCGATATGAGCCATAACCTTATTCTTGAAAAGGGCGAGCGTCACCGATGCGAATACCGTACTCCCTACGGCAATATGACACTCGGAATTTTTACCGAAAAAGTTTCGGTAGAGCTTGACGATAACGGCGGAAGCATTTCCGTCCGATACAATATAGATATTGAAAATGAGCTTGCAAGTACAAACGAGCTTACATTACATATTAAGGAGGCAGACAATAATGTCAACGGCACAGATAACAGTACAGAAGCTTGATGCCGCAATTAACAATGCATTCAAAGCAGCAATAAGCGAGGGACTTCTCCCCGAAGGTGAGATCCCCTCTTTTAATATAGAAACTCCGGCAGACCGCTCTCACGGCGACCTTGCAACTAATGCCGCAATGGTAAGCGCAAGGGTTTTCAGATCAGCACCCAGAAAAATTGCTGAGGCTCTGACTTCAAAGATCGACCTTTCAGGCACAGGTCTTGAAAAAACAGAGATCGCAGGTCCCGGATTCATAAATTTCTTCTATTCACCTGAGTTCTATGCAAATGCACTTGAGGAGATCAGGCAGAAGGGCGAAAATTACGGACGTTCTGATTTCGGCGGCGGAAAAAGGGTTCTTGTTGAATTCGTTTCAGCTAACCCGACAGGCCCGATGCATGTCGGAAATGCAAGAGGCGGCGCTCTCGGAGATCAGCTTGCAAGCCTTCTTGACGAAGCAGGCTACAATGTAGAAAGAGAATTCTATGTAAACGATGCCGGAAATCAGATCGAAAAGTTCGGTCTTTCACTTGAAACAAGATATCTCCAGCTTTATAAGGAAGGCATTGAAATGCCGGAGGACGCTTATCATGGTCAGGATATTATCGATCATGCAAAGGCTTTCGCTGAAATAAACGGCGACAAATATGCAGATGCTACCACTGAGGAAAGAAGAAAGGCTCTTGTTGACTATGCTCTTCCGCTGAATATCGCAGGTCTTGAGCGTGACCTTCTCAAATACCGCATAAAATATGACAACTGGTTCAGGGAAAGTACACTGCATAACAGCGGTGCTGTAAAGCATATCGTTGACCTTCTGACCGAAAAGGGTCATACCTATGAGCAGGACGGCGCAGTCTGGTTCAGAGCAAGCGAATTCGGTGCAGACAAGGATTTCGTTCTTATCCGTTCAAACGGTCTTCCTACATATGTTGTTCCTGATATCGCATATCATTATGACAAGCTCGTTACAAGAGGCTTTGACAAGGCTGTTGATGTTCTCGGTGCAGATCACCACGGATATGTTCCGCGTCTGAAGGCTGCTCTCACAGCTCTCGGTGTTGACGCTTCAAAGCTCGATGTCGTTCTTATGCAGATGGTAAGACTTATCAAAGACGGCGAGCAGTATAAGCTTTCAAAAAGAAGCGGCAAGGCTATCACTCTTGTCACTCTCCTTGAGGAGATCCCGATTGATGCAGCACGTTTCTTCTTCAATCTCAGAGAAGCAAATACCCATTTTGATTTTGATCTTGACCTTGCTGTCGAAAAATCATCACAGAATCCCGTTTACTACGTTCAGTACGCTCATGCAAGAATATGCAATATCGTCAAAAAGCTTGCAGAGGAAAATATCACTCCCCGTGACTGCACGGCAGAGGATTATGCAAAGCTCACAGCTCCCGAGGAGATCGAGCTTATCAACAAGCTTGCTTCACTTGAGGACGAGGTAGTTACAGCCGCAAAGGATTATGACCCATCAAGAATCACAAGATATGTATATGATACAGCAGCGCTGTTCCATAAATTCTATAATGCATGCAAAGTCAGAAGCGACGATGAATCCCTCATGCAGGCTCGTCTTGCACTCTGTCTTGCAGCAAAAACAGTAATTGCGAATATTCTTACAATGTTCAAGATTACAGCGCCTGAATCAATGTAATGTACGACAGTTCCGCTATACCACAAAGGAGTACACTATGAAAAAGAATTTCAGCCTTCCCCTTGCAGCCTGTCTGACTGAAACAGGAGATACTGATAATATTGAACCTGCCGCCTGTACCAGCCGCTGCAATCTGATAATTGCCGAAACGAGGCACATCAATCATATTTTGCTTGAAGAAACAGATGATGATGACGAACTTGCGCAAAGATATTCTGCTGCTCTTTCCGCAGCTAAAAGCAAAGCTGCAGACGGTGCCCTTATCGCCGCTGTTCTCGGAAGTGAAGACTGTGCTGTCGAATATGACTGCGGAGCCTTTGAAGCTGCTGTATTCGATTATCTTGAAAAAATGACCATACTGCGTGATCTCGGAACAGATATTATTCTGATGCACGGCTGCAGCAGACTGTGGCAGATGAGAGCTGCCGTTATCGCAGGCGAACAGGCTGAAATTCCTGTTTTTGTCACAGTAAATGCCGATGAAGACGGAAAAAGCGAAAATGAAACTGACTACATCTCCGCACTGATCACACTTCAGTCTCTCGGAGCTGCCGCCTTCGGAATTTACAGCACTGACGGCGCAGGAGAGCTTTCAATACTTCTTGAAAAGGCCCTTCCCCACGCAGAGATACCTCTGATTGCTGTTGAAGATATGAACTCACTTGATGATGCGGCTCTGAAAAGACTTTCATACAGCGGAGCTTCAATATATCTTAACAC
>ONRO01000393.1 GCA_900320235.1 uncultured Eubacteriales bacterium | reverse complement strand
GAGTCAGCTTTTATCAGCGGATAAGCAGTTGACGTAAGCAGGATGATTCCATCTTACGGATAAATACATATTCAGTACAATAGTGCTTTGTATGATGATCTATGGCTGATAATTCCTTTGATATGACATTTTTCCATTATTGTAGCATTTATACAAATATGCGTGTTTGTCGTATAAATCGGCATATAGTTGGTATAAATGGTATAAAATGGCTGCAAAAATTTGAAATTGTTAATATTTTTCAGCTTCATAAGATTGACAATATGTAAAATTCAATTTAAAATATTTATATAATGTAGGAAAGACTGCAAAAATCTGACTTTCCTTGAAATCTCCCGCATGAAATAACAAACTGTAACTTCAGGCAGACAATTTCAGCTTTATATTGTCGTTGATCCTGAAAAGCCGGATCGCACAGAATGATTTTCATCGGGAGATATGATCGCATATCTTTATTGTTTTGCTGATATTTATATTTATAGTTAGGATGAATAAGTGAATTATGAAAATTTTGGCAATCGGTGATGTCGTGGGGGCGATCGGCAGCTCATTTCTAAGATCAAAGCTTCCGTCACTGAAAAAAACAGAAGGGATTGACCTGGTAATTGCTAACGGTGAAAATTCTGCTGACGGAAATGGAATTACTCCGGATTCTGCGGATTTTTTGTTTTCAAGCGGTGCAGATGTTCTGACAGGAGGAAATCACAGCTTTCGCAGACGTGAAATGTATGACTATTATGATCAGTCCCCGAATATCCTCAGACCGGCTAATTTTCCGGAGGGAACCACCCCCGGTAAAGGTGCGGTAATCTATGATATGGGAAGATATCAGGTCGGAATTATAAACCTGATGGGCTGTCTGTTTCTCAAAAGCCTTGATGACCCTTTCAGAAAGGCGGACGCTCTGTTGAAGGAGCTTGGAACAAAGATAACTATTGTTGATTTTCACGCCGAGGCAACGGCAGAAAAACGTGCGCTGGGCTATTATCTGGATGGGCGGGTATCAGCAGTGTTCGGAACACATACACATGTGCAGACCGCTGATGAGCAGATACTTGAAAATGGAACAGGCTATATAACAGATGTGGGTATGACAGGTCCTCTGCACTCGGTGCTTGGAGTAACAGCAGAGCTTGCAATAAGCAATTTCAGAGATAAACTGCCTGTTAAATTTGAAACTGCACAGGGAAAATGCTGTATGGATTGTATAATCTTTGATATTGATGAAAAAAGCGGCAGGACCCGGTCATTGAAAAGACTCAGAATCGTATAAAAAAAACTGCCGTATTTTAAAATTTTTGTAATAAACACTTGAATAATTTATAAATTATGTATATTATATAAATATGACTATTCAGCAAAAATAAAGACGATCATCCGGACAGGAAATGCAGATTTGTTACTTGCCGTAAAAAAACGGATATTTTGCAGTGACGAATACACACGGCTGCATTCATCTATTGAATTGTGTGGGATCGTTTTTGCTTAAAGTAGCACAGGCTTGTCCGATAAACGGATCATGCAAAGGCTTTGCTGCTGTTTCACGATTTATGAGTGATTCGCAGAGGTAAAGGATTACAAGATGTCTTTTGTTTTTTTATTTTGTTAAGCTTTTGACATTCTGATCCGGTGTCCGACAAATCGCTGTAAGCGTGATCAGGAAAAAACTGGTCATTACGGCTGCAGGTCGGACTTCAGAATTAAGAAGGAGGATGAATTAAATGGAGATTCTTAAGGTTTCGTCAAAATCGTCACCCAATTCGGTTGCGGGTGCTATTGCAGGTGTAGTAAGGGATTACGGATGTGTTGAGGTTCAGGCTGTTGGTGCAGGTGCAACAAACCAGGCACTGAAGTCTGTTGCAGTTGCAAGAGGCTATCTTGCACCGATGGGAATAGACCTTGTATGCATACCTGCATTTACAAGTATTGAAATTGACGGTGTTGAGCGTACCGCTATTAAGCTGATAGTTGAAATAAGATGACATGGGTTTCCTGCGGAAACTGCACGTCAGCCGGCAGACCCTCTGAAAAAGAAATTGATTCCGCTGTCCGTAATTACCGGACGGCGGAACATGAATGTTCAGGTTAAGGTGTCTGCCATTATCGTGTCAGTCTGTTAAAGGAAGCTGTGACATTAAAGATTTTATGTATCAAAAGGACGGCGAACATTTTCTGTCGTCCGAAACTTTATTCAGAATAAGGAAGTGCTGTAACAATGATAAACGGATCCGGCTACAGAAACGCCCTTATATCGGGCTGTAACAACATCACATCACACAAACAGGAAATCAATGCACTGAATATATTCCCTGTTCCGGATGGAGATACAGGAACAAATATGTCAATGACAATTGCGGCAGCTGCCGAGGCGCTTGAGAATGTTCGTTCACAGAATATTTCTGAGGTTGCGTCGATTGCGGCATCAGCAATGCTCAAGGGTGCAAGAGGAAACTCCGGTGTTATCCTTTCGCTGCTGTTCAGAGGAATCGCAAACGGACTCAGGGATAAGACTGAGGTTGACGGAAAAGCTTTTGCTTCTGCATTCCATGTTGGTGTGGAGATGGCTTATAAGGCAGTAATGAACCCGACAGAGGGTACTATCCTTACAGTAGCAAGGATGGCTTTTGATGCAGGCCGCAGTGCAGCCGAATCGAATCCGGATGCAGTTATTGTATTTGATGCACTTTGCAATGCTGCGCATGATGCACTTGATAAAACTCCTGAAATGCTTCCCGTGCTTAAAAAGGCAGGGGTCGTCGATGCAGGCGGAATGGGTCTGTGTATGATATTTGACGGTATGCTTTCTCTCTTCCGTGACGGCGAGATAATAGAAGCTAATCTGCAGGATGAAGAGGTCCAGAGCACAGGTATCCAGGCACAGATAGATGCAAGCAAGGAATTTTTCAGAAATGCAGCTGCGGAGTTTGACGCAGATATAACATATACCTATTGTACAGAGTTTATTGTAGGAAAGGCTGATGAACTTTCAAAAAGCCCGCTTGAGCTGAAATCCTTCCTTGAAACGATCGGCGACTGCGTTGTTGTTGCCGAGGACGAGGATATCATAAAAGTACACGTTCACACTGAAAACCCCGGAAATGCACTTGAGGCAGGTCTTGCCTTCGGTCAGCTTCTTACTGTAAAGATTGAGAATATGAAGGAGCAGCACAGAAAAGCTGCTGAGCAGTATGAAAAAGAAAAGGCTGAGGCTGAGGCAAAAAGGAAAAAGGAGGAAGAACTCCGTCCGAGCGAACCTGAAAAGGAAACAGGCTTTGTTGCAGTTGCAAGCGGCGACGGTCTTGTGAGTGTATTCAAGGATCTCGGCTGTGACCATGTTGTAAGCGGAGGTCAGAGCATGAATCCGAGTACTGAGGATATCTATGAGGCAGTTATGGCAACTCCGGCAAAGACAGTATTTGTTCTGCCGAACAACAAGAATATCATTCTTGCTGCTGAACAGGTGATTCCGCTTGTGAATGACAGGGAGGTTATCATAATTCCCTCAAAGACAATACCGCAGGGACTTGTTGCTATGCTTTCATACGCTGCTGATTCAACGTCAGAACTGAACAGGGAGTTTATGACAGCGGCACTTAACAATGTTTCGACAGGTCAGGTCACCTATGCTGCAAGAAACAGCGAATTCGGCCTTACAAAGATAAAAGAGGGCGATATTATTGCTCTGAACAACGGCAAGCTCACGGGCAAGGAAAAGGATCCTGTGAAGGCTGTTGTAAAGCTTGCAAAAGAAATGATAAACAGAGATACTTCATATGTAAGTCTTATCTATGGCAACGGTATCACAGAAGAGCAGGCAAATACTGCTATGGAAACTATCGAGGCAAAGACAGGCGGCAGTGTTGAGATATCTCTTATCGAAGGCGGTCAGCCGATATATTATTTCATTCTTTCTGTTGAATGAGAAATAAACTGAATAATCAAAACGGGCTTTGCAGCAGATATTCTTCATGCTGCAAAGCTTCTTTTTTTATTATGAAATATGTTGTTTCTGAAGAGGCGGTAAACATACTGATATCGGTTACTCAGGCGAACGAAGATATCAGCCGCAATGAAAAGAACAAGAACTCTGATTTTGCAAAACAGATTGTAAATAATAGGAAGATTATCTTGTAATACAATAGGATAAATGATATACTTGAATCAATAGTAAGGGTTCAATCAGCTGATTATAATACTAATATTCAATTAAATTACAAGGAAACACTGAATAAATATCATTTGAAGTTTGAAGCAAGTCAGAAGTGGCTATATGAGGGGCTTCGCCCCACACCCCAAACACTGATTTCAATGAATTGATCAGCGTTTCCCTGAAAACTGAAGTTTTGCAGGGGTCTTTACAAAGGGTGAGGCGTCAGGTGGACACCGCTGCAAAGCAGCAGCACCGACCGGACCGGCAGGTGAGCCCGGAGCCTTTGGTCAGGGTTTCGTGGGCTGAAAGCCACCGGTTTCTTATGCTTAATATTAGTATAAAAGCTGTACTGAAGATACAAAAGGCTGTCGTATACATCGCTGTAAGCAGGGATGGTGATGCACAGAAAATGAAATGCATTTGTTTTCTGTGCTTTACGGTCAGATGCAGTTCAGAATAGACGGGAGGCGTCTGGTATGAAGGAAAACAAAAGATTTAAAAAAGGTATGATAATAGCAGCAACAATCGGTACTGCACTCGGGATCGGCGGATGCAATATTCCATACGGTGTCTATGGTCCGCCTTTGAATAAAGAAAGCGAAAAAAGTGTAGTGAGTGAGCAGCAGTCAGAAGAAAAATCAGATGAAACTGTAAGTGTTGATGAAAGCAGCACTGAGGGTTCACTTCAAAAGCCCTATGATTCGGATTTTGACCCGTCCGGTGAGATACCGGAGGATGTTTATGGACCGCCAGTTATTGATGATGAACCGTCTGTTGATGAAGAGTCCGGGGAAAATGAAGTAACTGAGGAAATAAGTGAGGAATATGACCCGGGCGATAATCTTCCTATGACGGTTTACGGACCGCCGTCGTATATTGAGGACGGAAAACTTGAAAACAGCACGGTTGAAGCTTCGCAGCAGTCTGAAGCTGAATATGATGCAGAACAAAATATGATGACCGGAGTCTACGGACCGCCTGAGTATTTTGAGTGATCAGGGAGGAAAGAACAATGGATCATCTTACAAAATCCAGACAGCTTCAGATGCTTTACGAATACAGGGAAAAGTTAAGAAAAGAGCCGAAACTTAAATTTCTGTTTTTTGAGCTGACAATGCGATGCAATGAAAGATGTCTGCACTGCGGAAGCTCCTGCGGTGATGTGAAATGTGATGAGATCCCTGTGGAGAAGTATTATGAGATACTGGATCAGGTTAAAAGGGATTTCGATCCTCTTCCGATGCTTTGCATAACCGGAGGAGAACCGCTGCTCAGACGTGAGTTTTTCGATATTCTTTCATATGCAGACAAGCTTGGCTTCAGATGGGGAATGACAAGCAACGGTACGCTTATCACACCTGAAATTGCAAAAAAACTCTATGAAACAGGAATGAAAACTATCTCGGTCAGTATTGACGGACTTGAGGAAACACATGACAGCTTCCGCAGAACTCCGGGAGGATATAAAAAGGCAATCGACGGAATAAAAAACCTGCTTGAATATGATTTTAAGGCGGTACAGGTGACCTCTGTCATCACAAAGAAAAGCCTGCCTGAGCTTCCTGAGCTTTTTATGCTTATGGAGGAGCTTGATGTTCACTCTTGGCGTGTAATAAATATCGAGCCGATAGGCAGGGCGCTTCAGCTTGACGGATATGCACTCGAAAAGGACGATTACCGCCGGCTTTTCGATTTTATCCGCAGCAAAAGGGCAGAGGGTTATCCTGTGACCTATGGCTGTTCGCATTATCTTGGGCTGGATTATGAGAAAGAACTCCGTGACTGGTATTTTCTTTGTAATGCCGGCATCTATACAGCAAGCATAATGGCAAACGGCGATATTGCAGCATGTCTTGATATTGAGCGCAGAGATGAAACGATACAAGGAAATGTTTACACTGATAATTTCACAGATGTATGGAAGAACCGGTTTGAAATTTTCCGTACACCGCTTTATCAGAAAAATGAAAAATGCAGATGGTGTGAATCACGATATTTCTGCGGCGGCGGAGCCTATCACAGCTGGAACTATGACAGCAACAGTCAGATGGTCTGCTTCAAGGATATACTTTTCTGAATAAATTATTATTACCCCTGTCCGGATATCCGGAGTTGGGGTAATTTTTTTT
>ONRO01000349.1 GCA_900320235.1 uncultured Eubacteriales bacterium | reverse complement strand
ATTTGCGAGTGTGCTGGAATTGGCAGACAGGCACGTTTGAGGGGCGTGTGTTTCACGACGTACGGGTTCAAGTCCCGTCACTCGCACTCGAAGAAGCGACTGAAGACGATCAGTCGCTTTTTTTCTATTGTGAATTCTCAGCTATGACGGGACTTGAACCCTAAGAGGGCTGCGAGCGTTAAGAAAAACAGTCCGGTGGACTGTTTTTCAGTGAGCAGGTGCGCGGCCGGGTACCGAATGCGAAGCATTGGGTCGGCAAGCACGGCAAAATCCGAAGGATTGTGCGTCCCGTCACTCGCACCAAAGCGAAAATCCTGACACAATAGTGTCGGGATTTTTTCTCTGCATTATTCATTTTAAGTTTCAGCCTTTAGTTTTCAGTTAACCGTGTCAGGTATTTTTTCTGTATATAAAAATCATCCGGACGATTCGATATGAACCGTCCGGATTTTTGCGACTTATTATTCAGGATGCCTTACTGGCTTTTTGACTGTGAACTCTGAGTTGTGGATTCGCCGCCGGGTATCAGCATGGTGGTCGAATCGCCTGCAACAGTTGTCGGCAGCTTGCCGTCCCATTTTTCAATATACATCTGGCGGAGGATGTTTTCCGTCAGGGATTTTTCCAGAAGATCATTTGATTTTGCCTCGGCCTCAGCCTGAACTACCTTGGCTTCCGCGTCAGCCTTTGCCTTTGCAATCTTCGTTTCGTTTTCGTAATTTGCCTTGAGCTGCTGCTGTTCAGCTATCATCTTGTCTTCAACAGCTTTTTCGAATGCGTCTGAAAAGTCAATGTTCGTCATTACAACAGTCTGAATGTCCACAAAGTATTTTTCATCAATTGCTTTTTTAATGGAATCCTCAACAAGCGGTGACATGGATGCACGCTCGGCAATAATGTTCATAGCCTTATGAGAGGAAAGTGTAGCCTTTGCCTTTTCAATTGCTACGGATTCAATCCTGCTCTGCAGAGCGTCCAGTGAGCCGTACTGCTCGGCGATTTTTATAGCCTTGTCGGACATTATCTTGTACTGTACAGTCATCTGAATATCCATAGTCTGCGCGTCGGAAGAATATGTCGCGGTGTTTATAGATATTGTCTGCGTTTTTACATCATACTTCTGGATAGTATTTGTTACCCAGAAATCAAAATATGTGCCTGCCTGTCTGACATTGTTTGCCTGACCAAGGAATTTGACGACAGCAACCTCACCGGTATCAACAGTGTAAATGCTTAAGGGTATGCACAAAAAACCGATAAGTGACAACACCGCACCGATAATACCGGTTATCTTCAGTCCCTTCTGACTCTTTTTGAAGCCAAGAACACCAAGCGCGATGCAGCCGCAAAGCAGGGCAAGAAAAACAATTACCAAAAGAATTCTGATGGGCATAATAATCACTACTCCTTAATAATAAACCCGTCATCTTCAAACAGCTTAACATACTGTTGTTAATATTTTAACATAATTCCCCGGGAATTCAATACCTATTTGTAAAAAATATATTGCTAATTTTTTAACAATATGCAGGCGCATAAAAACTGCTCACAAGGGGAGAGCAGGTGCTGAACTGCCTTCCGAAAGGAGCAGAGTTTTGTTGATATCAAGCTTTACTTGCTTATTGTACCGGAACCAGAGGAAGTTCGTATTCATCCGCTTCAAAGTCGATAGATTCTTCCGCAGACGATTCGCTTTTTTTCGATTCCTCAGCTTTGGACTCACCTGACTGTGCTGAGCCTGAGCCGGAAGCTTTGCTGCTTTCGGGTTTATCGGAATCGCTTTTGCTGCCTTCAGTTTTGCTTGTGCTGCCGGATTCTGTTTTAGGCTGCGCTGAGGTTGTGCTGTTTTCTTCAGATGATGTATTCTGAGAGGAAGCTGAGCCCTGTCTGGAGCTCTGTCCGGATTGATTATTTTCGCCTGAATCTGCTGATGTGTTTCCCTCATGACCGTTTGACCCGGAAGTCTGATCTGAGAGTGTGGTTTCTGCGTCCGACTTTTCACCCGCTGTCTTGGAGGATTCCTCTGTGCTGTTGACGGATGAGCCATCTTTCTTTGTTTCGGAGGAAGCTTCATCCGATGTATTATCTTTACTTGAAGCAGAAGTCTGTGAGGACGGGGAAGAGGCGGTGCTCTCCTGATTATTGCTGGTGCAGCCTGCTACAGTTAAGCAAAGCGCTGACGCAATTATAGCAGCCAGCACTGCCTTTGATATTTTTGATTTCATTTCAATCTTCCTTTTTGATTTTGTTTTCTGGTCAGATGCATATCCTGCATTTCTTATCTTTTGTAATATAATAACATATAAAATCCGATAACTCAATTGTTATGGGAAAATTTTTCTGTCTTTCTGATACTGTCTTTGAAAACAGCATTACCTGACATGCGTATAAAGCGACGTTATAATGCTGCTATGACTGATTTTTATGTTGTATGTTCGGGAAATATATAGTATAATCAAAGTCAGGATTATGAGCAGTGTTTTTCGGGATTCGGCAGGTTTATTCCGGCTGATCGACGAAAAAGCGGGTT
>ONRO01000369.1 GCA_900320235.1 uncultured Eubacteriales bacterium | reverse complement strand
GCTATATTCACTGGAGCTGGAAAAGGGACTTGAACCCTCGACTTCCTCATTACGAGTGAGGTACTCTACCAACTGAGTTATTCCAGCATCTTTTTTATAGCATAAACATTATACCCTATTCTTATCCTTTTGTCAACCCACCATGCCATCCGGCATGCCTCCAGTGTCGCGATTCACAGCTTTTAAAGCCTGAAAAAGTTTTTCCGGCACCGCCATACTTATTCAGCATGAACTGCATTATATTATAATGTAAAGCATATTGCCAATAATAATATACACTAACCGGCGTGACGTACCCGTAGGATATATCCCCGGGATACTGCACTCTGAATGCAGACTACCAGTGTACTCCCGCATCTCAGACTTTTTCATTTCCGGGACTTGTGTGTCATAGCAATAAAATTAAATTGGCAAATCCGGCACTGTAAAGTTGATTACTTGTCCCTTACATTTTCCACATTAAGATGAAAAATGTTTTATATAGTAAATTCAATGCTAAATTTTTTAGTAATAGTTTTTCTGAGAAAAAAAGTGATTGTTAATATGATAAAGTGATAAAGTTGTAAATTAATAAATTGATAAAAGGAGATTGCCGCCCGGCTTTTGGGGATAGCAGGGCGGCATGATGTGGTTATATTTTTTTACTTTCGGAAGACTATTCAGCTTCGCTTGATCTTTCAGAGTCTGATGCCGAAAGATCATAGGAAGCTTCAGGGAAAGTAATTTGTATTTTTATGAATGGGGTATGAGGAAGCACTGAATTTTACTTACATATCATACCGCCGCAACATTATTGCAAATACAGTTTCCTGTACAATGACCAAGCAATACATTCAGTGTTCCTCAAATAACAAATATTTTAATCTTTCCCGACTATATTATACATTATCATATGGGACAAAAGGGTGACAAAAGAATCAATTTATTATTATTTTGAAATTTTTTTATTTTTTTCAATAAAATATGATATGCAAATCTGTTTTTCCAGAGTATTTTCCAATTCTCCTTTTCCTTTTCATAAGCCCTGAGCTTTGAAACGACCGTCTTGGAAACGACCGTCTGAGATTTTTTTTAAAATATATTTACCAATCTTTTACTCTGTTGTATAATAATAATAAATCCAGATTACTTGCGAAAGGAGATCTGTCTGCTCTATGACTTCTTTACAGTATATACATTGTTCAATAGAGCTGTGGGGTGCTCTGTTCTGTATGGTTTTCATTATTGTCAGCCTGATTATCAAGCATTTTGATATAGAACGCACTAAAAAACTTACCATTCTTATGTTCTGTGCACTGGAGCTGATGCTTAATGATGCTCTCGCCTGGTTTTTCAGAGGTGAAAATTCTCAAGAAGGCTTCTATCTCGTCAGGATAACCAACTATTTTGCCTTCTTTTTCGCATTACTCATTATTCCTCTTGTTGCCGAATATCTCTCATATATTATCTGCAAGCGCTCAGGTTTCAGAATGCTTTTCTGGAGATGCTCCGAGTGGATACTATCGATCATAGGAATCACTCTTATTACTGTAAATATTTTCTTCCCGTTCATGTATTCCTTCGACGAAGACAACAAATATTACAGACTTTCAGGTGCTTTTCTTCCTGCTTTTATCGCCTGCGTAGGTGTAATCATTTCATTCATAGCTAACATACAAACAATTAAATATCTTAACAAATCCGAGAAAGTAACATTTATTGCTGCAATCATTATTACACTTGTTTCAGCTGTTGTCCAGATCATGATATATGGCATTTCCTTCATATATCTTTCGCTTGTCATTACTGTAATGCTATTTTTCCTGAGCTATATTCATAATTACATGGAATATAATGTTGAAAAGGAAAAGCATATCGCAGAAGAAAAAATACGTCTTGTCAATCAGCAGATTCAACCGCATTTTATTTTCAACAGTCTTTCTCTGATCCGTCATCTCTGCATGAAGGCACCTGACGAAGCCATTGAAACAATCAATGAGTTTTCCGGTTATCTTCGCAGCTCAACCGATTTTCTCAATGAGCCGGAGTGCATTCCCTTCACCAAAGAGCTTGACCTTGTGAAACATTATATTTTTATGGAAAAAAAGCGCTTCGGCAAGAGCATCTCCGTAGAATATGATATCCAGGACACAGATTTCAATATTCCTCCCTTTTCCGTTCAGACTAATGTAGAAAATGCGATAAAGCACGGTCTGATGGCAAGCAAGGTAGAAAACGGACTCATCAGAATAAGTTCAAGGTCAGAAGGCAAATATCATTTTATTATAATTGAGGACAACGGTGCCGGTTTTGATAAAGATTCTCATGAATTGAATAAACAGCAGTCATCACATACCGGAATCAGAAATACATCGATGCGTCTTGATGTCATGTGCGGCGGAACGCTTTCCATTGACAGCGAAGCCGGAAAGGGAACCACCGTTACCATATCAGTTCCGAAAAAAAGGGGTATTTTAAATGACAATACTAATTGTTGATGATGAAGAATATCTCAGGACAGACCTTGCTGATTCACTTGAAAGAGTCAGCCCAGGAAACAAACTGCTTTTTGCAAGTGATTATTATTCAGCAATGGAGATAATAAACAAAGAGCATATCGACATAGCCTTTCTTGACATACAGATGCCGGGAAAAAATGGTCTGACTCTTGCTGAGAGTATCAAAAGGAATGATAACAGAACTAATATTGTAATGGTCACTGCTTACAGCAATTATGCAGTCAATGCATTCAGGCTTTTCGTAAGCGGATATCTGCTTAAGCCTGTAATGGACAATGATCTCAGAGATGTTCTTGACAATCTGCGCTATCCTGTGATTCAGGAAAAGAAAAAGCTTGAGATCATGTGCTTTGGCAATTTTGAAGTTTTTGTTGATGGTAAACCTATGACTTTCACCAGGAAAAAAGAAAAGGAGCTGCTTGCATACCTTGTTTGTCTGAAAGGCGCTTCTGCAAAAAGATCAGAGATCACCAGTGTTATATTTGATGAAAGTACTGACACAGAAAAAAACCTTTCATATTTCAAAAAACTTGCCTCCGGACTGAAAAAGGACCTTGACCGTTATGGTCTCGGAGATATACTTATTCACCTCAACAATTCTTATTCAATTGACACATCCAGGTTCAACTGTGATTACTACGACCATCTTGCCGGAAAAGCCTCACCGACAAGAACCTACAAGGGCGAATTCATAAATCAGTACAGCTGGGCTGAAACCTACATTTATTCTCTTGAAAACTACTGATATTTTCCTTGATGAAGCCGCATGAGCATCTGACATAAACTGAATAAGCGCAAAAAAGCCGATGAATCCGCTTCATCGGCTTTTTCTATTTCTGTGCTGAGACAGTTTTACTTCGTACATTCTCTGAAAAAACTTTCACACAAGCACTATTTATTTTTTTCTACTGCGTATCAAGCCTATTATTATAGTAATAACCGGATATATGAAAAGTGCAAGTCCGACGAGAGCAACAAGACCTCCTCCGAAGGGATCCATGAATTCATAATTATCTTCATCACCATTGTAGTATATGAAGATCAGTTTCTTTTCTCCGATCGTGTGGGAGCTTTCAAAGCTTGACTGATCCGTTGACGTGAAGATATATTTCTTTTCTGTGACCGGGCTGACAAAACGCCATTTCATATCAAATGTGTAATACGTTTCATACTTGTTAGTCGGAGAATAATTTACATCATCCTTATCTCTCAGACGCTGCCTGGTATGAACATTACATTCTGTTAATGTTGCCTCAGTCATATACTGATTCTCTGCAAAAAAATAATCCTTGCATACTAAAACTGCAATCAGTATTGTCAGCAATCCTGCACCTATACAAACAAAATGCCAGATATGTACTACTTT
>ONRO01000224.1 GCA_900320235.1 uncultured Eubacteriales bacterium | reverse complement strand
GATTTATTCCGAAATAATACTTTCCTCAATTGCTTTTCGTATCTCATCTATTCCCTGTCCGGTTTGTGATGAACATGGAAATAAGCGTATTCCCTCAAATTCAGAAAGTTCTGAAGTGAGTGCATCTATTCTGGCCTGCTGTTGAGATTTTTTTAGCTTATCGAGTTTTGTCAGGGCAATAATAAAGTTAAATCCGGTTGAATATAAAAACTCTATCATTGCCATGTCATCCTTTGTAGGACTGTGTCTGATATCGCATATCTGAACAATAAGGGCAATATCCCTGTGCTGTGCAAAATAACCTTCAACAAGTTCTGCCCAGCGATCTTTTTCACTTTTTGATACCTTAGCGTATCCGTAACCTGGAAGATCAGCAAAACGAACATCAGTTAATCTGAAAAAATTAATAGTTGTTGTTTTACCGGGAGTAGCACTTACTCGTGCAATTGATTTACGATATAGTATTTTATTAATCAATGAAGATTTTCCGACATTTGATTTTCCTGAAAAAACAATTTCAGGCATATCTGATTCAGGAATCTGTTTTGATTTTCCATATGAAGCTTCAAATTCTACAATATTAAAATTCATTTATATCCCCCATTCGTTCTTAAAGAAGAGCATTATGAAGTACTGTGTCAATATTGTCAGCATAAATAAATTCTATGCTGTTCTTTACGGTTTGATCAACTTCATCGAGATCGGATTTATTTTCTAATGGAATAATTATTTTTTTGATCCCAAGCCTGTAAGCAGCCATAGTTTTCTCTTTAAGTCCGCCTATCGGCAAAACATTACCTCTGATGGTTATTTCACCTGTCATAGCAAGATCGTGTCTAACAGGCTTTCCTGTGAGCGCAGAGGTAATAGCAGTTGCCATTGTTATTCCAGCAGATGGACCGTCTTTTGGAACAGCTCCTTCAGGAACATGAATGTGAATATCTTTATTCTTATAAAATTCGGGATCGATATTTAGTTTCTCAGACATTGATCTTACGCAGGTGAATGCAGCATGAGCGGATTCTTTCATAACATCACCAAGTGAACCCGTGAGTTCAATTTTACCGCTTCCGTTCATAACTGCTACTTCAACAGGTAAGGTTTCTCCCCCGACAGAAGTCCATGCAAGTCCTGTGGCAAGTCCGATTTCATTCTTTTTATTCAAAGTATCCTGTTTATATTTTCTGCTGCCAAGGTATTCTTCAAGATTATCAATGCTGAAATGAATACTTTTTGTTTGTTCGCTGAGCAACTTAACAGCTGTTTTATTCATTAATTTTGAAATAAACCTTTCAAGATTTCTTACTCCTGCTTCTCTTGTATAGCTGTCAATAATATCATAAATAGCTTCATCAGAAATTTTAAAATTTCTGGCTGTCAAACCGTGTAACTTTAGTTGTTTTGAAATAAGATGTCTTTTTGCAATCTGAAATTTTTCCTCTCTTGTATAGCTATCGATATGAATGATATCCATACGGTCAAGCAATGGTGCAGGAATAGCAGTATAATCATTTGCAGTAGTGATGAACAAAACCTTGCTGAGATCAAACGGCATATCTATATAATGATCAAAAAATGTTGTATTCTGTTCTCCGTCAAGAACTTCAAGTAAAGCTGATGTAGGATCTCCGTGATAATCGTTTCCAAGCTTATCAAGCTCGTCAAGAAGAATAAGCGGGTTTGCAGATTTTGACTGGTTTACTGCATACATTATTCTTCCCATCATCGCACCTATGTAAGTTCTTCTGTGTCCTCTGATTTCAGCTTCATCATGTATGCCGCCTAATGCGATGCGCTGATAATTTCTTCCGATCGCATCTGCAACAGAATGTGCAATAGATGTTTTTCCAACGCCGGGAGGTCCTGCAAGACAGATAATTTGTCCTTTAATATCAGGATTGAGTTTACGAACAGCAAGAGCTTCGATAATATTCTCTTTAACCTTATCAAGTCCATAGTGATGTTTATCAAGCTTGGCAGAAATACGCTTGATATCAAGTTTTTCCTTAGTATACACTCCCCATGGCAATTCAATACAGGTATCCAGATAGCTTCTGACAACGTTTGCTTCAGCAGAGCCAGGCATCATTTTTTCAAGTTTACTTACTTCTTTAAGTAGTTTTTCTTTGTTCTCATCACTTGTTTTTAGTGAAGTGATTTTATCTCTGTATAAATCAGTTTCAACAGAGATATCATCAGATTCCCCAAGCTCGTCTTTTATAGCCCTCAGTCTTTCCTTAAGATAGTATTCTTTTTGGTTAAGTTCCATATTCTCTTTGGTTTTTTCATTTATATTATTTTCTATTTCAAGAATATGGATTTCATGTATGAGAAGATCATACGCTTTTGTCATTCTTTCCTCTTCATTAAGAAGTTCAAGAATTTGCTGTTTGCTTTTAAAATCTCTGATAAAGTTGTCACCTACAAAGTCGGCTAATCTTCCCGGGGCCTCAATATCAGCTGCCCTGAGCGGAATATCCTGAGGTATTCTTGAATTATTCAAAGCGTAATCCTGTATTGCATCTTTAATCATATTTGTCAAAGCTTCAATCTTCATATCATTTTCTGAAGCAATGTCATTTAATTCTACAATATCTGCTTTCAAATAATCAGCTGAATAATCAGGAGTAATAGCTTTTGCTCTTGAGATACCCCTTATCACAACTCTTAGATAATTCTCTGTAAGTCTTGCTATTTGCATAATCTGGGAATAAACGCCTATTTGAAAAAGGTCATTAAGATCCGGATCGTCCTTTGTAGGATCCTTCTGAGATGTTATAAATACATGTTGCGTATTTTTCATGGAATCAGTAAGAGCAAGTACAGATTCATCTCTTGCAACATCAAAATGAAGAATCGACCCCGGATATATTACAAGTCCTCTTAACGGGAGAACAGGTATACCGTAATATATTTCATTTTCAGTATCCATATTTTCCTCCTTTTCATTTTAATCTAAAACTGATTATAAAGTTCAGAACAGTTCTTGTTCATAGAAAAAGCAAATAAACAGATGTATTCATTTTACCTTTTTATTCGTCATTTTCTGCACGGAAATATGACTGCTGTACAGGTACTGCCGTTTGTGAAATATAAAGCTGCACAAACATTTCGCTGTATTACAATCGTATGTTTTTTACAAAATACAATTTGTAGGATATCCTTCCTTTTTACATAAACAAAGTAAGCTGGCTGCTTTCAGGAAGATTTTTGAATGTTCCCATATTTTTCAGTAATTCAATAATTGAATTAGAAACCTTAGCTCTCTGCTGAAAATCTTCGATTGAGATAAACTCACCGCCTTCTCTTGCATTTGCAAGAGCAATTGCGGCAGATTCACCAACACCTGATAACGATGAAAAAGGTAATCTGATCTTATCGCCTTCAACAAGAAATCTTTTTGCATCTGATTTATAAATATCAATTGGAAGGACATTTATATTCCTTGCAAGCATTTCATTTATAATCTGTAAGGTTGCAAAGGTTGATTCATCCTTTGCTGTTGCTTCTTTATTCTGCATTTTTGTATTGATTTCACTCATTTTATTTTTGACAGCTTCTCTTCCTTTACATACCAATGCACCGTCAAAATCTTCACTACGCACAGTAAAATATGCAGCATAGTATTCTTTAGGTCTGTGAACCTTATACCATCCAAGGCGGAGTGTAGCAATCATATAAGCAGCAGCATGTGCTTTAGGGAACATATATTTGATTTTCATACATGAATCAATATACCAATCCGGAACATTATGATCTTTCATAGCTTTGATATGATCTTCTGTCAGAAGTTTTGTTGCATTACCCTTACGAACAATTTCCATGATTTTAAATGCCATATCAGGTTCAAGTCCCTTATGCATAAGATAAACCATGATATTATCTCTTGTACCGATAACTTCAGATATAGTACAGATATTTTTCTCAATAAGCTCATTTGCATTACCGATCCATACATCTGTTCCATGTGACAAGCCGGATACCTGAAGAAGATCGGCAAAGGTTTTTGGTTGAGTTTCGATAAGCATATTGCGTACAAATTTTGTTCCCACTTCAGGAAGTGAAAATGTTCCTGTTTGTGAATCTATATCTTCGGGAGTAACACCGAGAGCCTTCGGTGATGTGAACAGTGACATTACATCCGGGTCACTCATTGAGATATTCATAACATCGATACCGGTATATTCTTCAAGATAATGGTAAATTGT
>ONRO01000345.1 GCA_900320235.1 uncultured Eubacteriales bacterium | reverse complement strand
GGCGTGTCGGTATGTCGGCAGCGTGACGCTGCACCCTTGATTCACGTCTTTATATAGCCTGAAAAAGTTTTACTCCGGCACCGCCATGATTTTTTAAGCCTTAACTGCTGACATCATTTCTGCTATAAAACTCCCTTTATTATTATACATTAACCTGAACAACCAGTGTAACGAGCCCGTAAGAATTACACTTGATCAATACTTGGTAAGAGGGAAAAGTTTTATGTTGTCAATGTCTGATTGAGAAAAAGGAAAAATACATTGTCAGGTTGAAATAAATGGTAAATTATTGTATAATATAGAAAAAGTTTAAATGAGGAATGATTAATGACAGCTAAAGAGAATACTGCTGATGTCAATTCAAAGCTGTTGTCTGGCAGTGTGCTTAAAACAATTGCATTACTGACAATGCTTTTAGATCATACATCTTTAGCTTTACTGAGAAATATCAATTATTTTACCACCCCGTTTGTTACTGTAATGGGATTCGATGTCACATGGTATCAGGTGTTCAGATTTATCGGAAGAACGGCATTCCCTCTATATTGTTTCCTTCTTATTGAGGGTTATCTGCATACAAGAAGCAGAGAAAAGTATGGTTTAAGGCTTTTGATTTTTTCAGTTATTTCGGAGATTCCATGGGATCTCTGGCAGAACGGAAATTTTTTCTTTAGCCGACAAAATGTATTTTTTACTTTGTTTCTTGGGTTATGTGCGATATATATTTATGACAACTTCAGAAATGACAGAAAAAAACTTGTTTATGGTCTGCTTATTGTATTTGGTTTATCATTAATATTAAAAGCAGACTATGGAATAATGGGAGTTGGCTTCATGCTGTTCCTGTTCATAATGAGAAAAAGCAGATTACTCTCCGGTTTCATCGGCTGTTGCTTTTTTGCAAATCCGATTTCTGTTGCTCCTGCATTTGTTCTGATTAACCTTTATAATGGTAAACGTGGATTTATAAAGGGAAGGGTATTACAATACGCTTTTTATATTATTTATCCTGTGCATATGCTTGTTCTGTACATAATAAAACTGAAATATTTCGGTTATTGAACCGGATTTCTTATATCCATCAGAAGCAGAAAACCTGTTTTTGAAGTTTTAATCATAAAAGTGTGATGATAAGTGAAAATAACTAAAAATGAGAAAAATTAATTGTAATAAATCACGATTAGTAAAATAAGCCAAAAAAAAAACGTGATTTAATATAATTTATTTAAAAAATGTATGGATTTTTCTTGAAAAATATGTTATTATCTATGGTGGTATTTAGTTTGACTTTATCTAATACTTGATTTCCGCCGAGCGGAACGTATATAAATTTTCAGTCTGTTTACAATCATGAATGTACCATATTGCCTGATGATCTGAAGTCTAGCAGGTATCTGAATGACTTTGACGGCTGATAAAAATGTTAAGGGAGATTTAATAATATGGAAAAAAGAATGATTTTTGTTACTTCGCCGCCTGCGTGCGGAAAAACCAAGCTTTCCAAAAAGCTTGCAACAGCTATCAAGCATATTGTATATCTTGATAAGGATACACTCATTCCGCTTTCAAAGCAGATCTTTGCTGTCGCAGGTCAGCCATATAACAGAAGTTCGGATTTCTTTGAAAAGGAGATTCGTGACTATGAATATGATGTAATCATGGATCTTGCTTTTGAAGCTATTAAATATGAGGATCTTGTTATGGTAAATGCACCTTTTACAAGAGAAATCCGTGACGATGAGTATATTGCATCTCTAAGAGAAAAACTTAAGGGATATGATGCAAAGCTTACAGTAATCTGGATCGTTACTGATCCGGAGGTATGTCATCAGAGAATGATAGACAGAGCTTCCGACAGAGATACATGGAAGCTTGAAAACTGGGATCAGTATCTCAGTACGGTTAATTTCACGATTCCTGAGAATCTTCGTGACCCTGAGGATGAAAACAGCCTTCTTCTCTACTATAATAGTACAGATGAGCTTGCTGCTGAGTCCTTTGATAAGCTTATGAGCTTCTTCGGTGAATATGAATAATAACAGCAGTACATAATAATTGCGGCTTTGAGGCGATTTACAAGCCGAAGCCGCTTTATTTTTAATAAAGGCGAAAGGAAAAGATAGAATGCTTAGAGAAAACATTTACCGCACAAAATACTGCGGTGAGCTGAGAGAAACAGATATCGGAAGTGATGTAAGAGTAGCAGGCTGGGTTGAGAATATCCGTGACCACGGCGGAGTAATGTTCCTTGATATAAGAGATCATTACGGAGTAGTTCAGGTTGTTGTACATGATGAAAAGCTTCTTGAAAATATTAATAAGGAATGTACCGTAACTGTAAGCGGAAAAGTTACAAAGCGTGATGAGGATACGATCAATCCGAAGATCGCAACTGGTACTGTTGAGATCCATTCCGAGAATATTACAGTTCTAGGCAAAGCACCTCAGGCGCTTCCCTTTGAGATACAGACATCAACTGAGGTAAAGGAGGACGTCAGACTTAAATATCGTTTCCTCGATCTCCGTAACCGTAAGGTTCACAACAATATTGTGATGCGTGCGGAGCTTATCTCTTTTCTCAGAAATAAAATGACTGAAATGGGCTTTCTTGAGATACAGACACCTATTCTTTCCTGTTCTTCTCCTGAGGGTGCAAGAGATTACCTTATTCCCAGCAGAAAGCATAAGGGAATGTTCTATGCACTTCCGCAGGCACCGCAGATTTTCAAACAGCTTCTTATGGTGTCAGGCTTTGATAAGTATTTCCAGATAGCTCCATGCTTCCGTGATGAGGATGCAAGAGCAGACCGTTCACCCGGTGAATTCTATCAGCTTGACTTTGAAATGGGCTTTGCAGAGCAGGAGGATGTATTTGCAGTAGCTGAGGAAGTTCTTTATGAAACATTCAAAAAGTTCTCTGACAAGGAAGTTTCAAAGCCGCCTTTCAGAAGAATTCCGTTTGCAGAGGCAATGCTTACCTATGGTACCGACAAGCCAGATCTTCGCAATCCGCTGCTTATCAAAGATATCAGCCCGATGTTTGAGGAAACCGACTTTGCACCGTTCAGGAAAAAGACAGTACGCAGTATCAATGTACCGGGTGCATCAGCTCAGTCAAAGAAATGGTTCAAGAATATGGAAGAGTTTGCTCTTTCAATCGGCATGAAGGGTCTTGGCTATGTCAAGGTAAGAGATGACCTTACATTTGATGGTCCTATTGATAAATTTCTCAAAGAGGGCGACAGAGAGAAGCTTATTGAGATCAACGGTTCAAAAGCTGGTGATGTTATCTACTTTATCGCTGACAGTGCTGACGCTGCACCGAAGCTTGCAGGTCAGATCAGAACAGAGGTTGCTGCACGTCTTGATATGATTGATAAGAGTCGCTTTGAGCTTTGCTTCATTACAGACTTCCCGATGTTTGAGCGTGATGAAAACGGTGATGTTATCTTTACGCATAACCCATTCTCAATGCCTCAGGGAGGAATGCAGGCACTTCTTGAAAAAGATCCTGCAGAAGTACTTGCATATCAGTATGATATTGTATGTGATGGTGTTGAGCTCAGTTCAGGTGCTGTAAGAAATCATGATCTTGATATTATGATAAAGGCATTTGAGATCGCAGG
>ONRO01000304.1 GCA_900320235.1 uncultured Eubacteriales bacterium | reverse complement strand
GAGCCCCGGCGGGGTTTGGGGCGGAGCACCAATGTAACAAGCAAAACGGAAATCAGATGTTTCACATGAAACAATAGCGAATGATCCGGGGAGATCATTCGCTATTGCTTGTGTATTATTTAATTGAACATTATGAATAAACAGATGTAATGCCGAAATATTCTTCGAGTGTCTGACCGGATTTTGTAAGCTCTTTTGCAAGAGTCTTGCCTACATAACGTATGTGCCAGCTTTCATATTTATAGCCTGTGATATTTTCCTTATCCCTTGGATATCTGATAATAAAACCGTAACGCCAGCAGTTGTTTTCAAGCCATTTTGCTTCAGGAGTATCAGCAAATGAATCATAAACACTGTTAATATCCATAGCAAGACCTGTCTGATGCTCGGAATGACCCGGACGGGCAGAAAATCTGTCGGCAGTCTGCTGACCGCTTCTCTGACAATAGCTATCATATAAATATGCCTGAGTGTAATAGCTTCTGTAACCGGAAACAATATTAAGATAAATACCATCACGGGAAGCATCTGAAGCCATGGTGTTAAAAGCAGAAAGAGCAGTATTGTCAAGACCGCTTCCATAATTTTCCGGAAGCGGATAGGTCTTGTTAACTATCAGAACACCATCAATATATGTAACTCCGCCGCGTTTTTCAATAATATGCTTGCTGCCGACTACAACCTTGCAGCTTCTTTCGATACCGTTGAACAGCCTTACTGTAACCCACGCAGTACCATCGGAAACAGCTGTAAATTCTGCTGAGCCTTCAGTTTTAAGCATTCTGACAATACTATTGTCACTGGAACGGAAAATAACAGATCTGCTGAATGTATTTTCAGGTACAGTAGCAACAAGTTTTGCTTTTTCGCCCGGTTTGAGATAAATCAGACCTCTGTCAAGAAATACACTCATCGGAGCAGCCTTTACAGTTATCTTACAGTTAGCCTGCTTTCCATTATACAGCCTGACAGCTACCCATGCTGTGCCTGTTCCGACAGCCTTGAATTCACCGCACCAGGTAGTTTTTGACATTTTGATAATACTGCTGTCACTTGAGCTGAAATTTCTCGAAGCCGAAGCAGTATTATCCGGAATGACAGCAGAAAGCTTAAAGCTTTCACCCTTTCCGAGGGTAATAGAAGCATAATTCATTCTTACGCTTTGAGGTGCATCTTTAACAGTAATTCTGCAGCTTGCCTCTTTTCCGTTATAAAGACGTACCGTCACCCATGCTGTTCCCTTACCGACAGCCTTGATATCCCCGACCCAATCGGTTCTGATCATCTGAATTACATTTTTATTGCTTGAACGGAATGTTCTCAATGCCGAAGCAGAATTATCAGGCAGAATTGAAGAAAGCCTGAATTTTTCTCCAAAGCCGAGCGAAAGAGAAGTCTTGTCAAGCCTGACACTTTCAGGTGCGGCTTTAACAGTGATCCTGCAGCTTGCTTCCTTGCCATTATACAAACGTACTGTCACCCACGCTGTTCCGGTGCCGACAGCTTTGAATTCTCCTATCCAGTCTGTTCTTGTCATTTTAATAACCTTGCTGTTGCTTGAACGGAATGTCCGGACAGCAGCTGCCGTATTATCAGGAATGACAGAATTTAATTTATAGCTTTCACCAACACCAAGTGTAAGGGTCCCTTTATTAAGCTTTACACTCTGAGGGGCATTTTTAACTGTGACCCTGCATGATCTGACAGTTCCGTTTGCATATGCAGTAATTGGTGCAATACCTTTTGAAACAGCCGTAATATTACCATATTGATCTGTTGCAGCAATATTTGCTGCTGAACTGTTCCAGGTTACTTGCTGATTCGCTGAAATCTGATATGTTTCACCCTGACCGAGAGATAATTGATAATTGCTTAATTTCAGATTGGTTGCAGCAGCATTTACTATACCTCCGCCTGAATTTATGTTTTCAACATTCTTTGACATAATTGTTGAAAACAAAATCGCGCATAATATCAATAATATAAAAATAAAAATGCCAGCACCTATACTAAGTTTTTGCTTCATCAAATTTTCCTCCAAAG
>ONRO01000153.1 GCA_900320235.1 uncultured Eubacteriales bacterium | reverse complement strand
TTTGTCATTGACAAATCGGTTATCAAAAAACAAGACGTATCCGAACAGAAAAGAAACATTCAGCAGGAATAATCACATTAAAAAGAAAAAGCGTCCGCAGAAAGCGAACGCCTTGATCTTCATATTATTCCGTTATTATTACTGACGAGCCTCGATGTAAGCAACGAGATCCTCAACAGTCTTAACCTTCTCAACATCCTCGTCCGGAACTTCTACGCCGAACTCGTCGTCAATATTCATGAGAAGATCAACAACATCGAGTGAATCTGCGCCGAGATCGTTGATGATAGATGTTTCAGGTGTAATGCTGTCTTCTTCAACATCGAACTGCTCACTGAGAATTGTTTTAACCTTTTCAAGTACCATAAATATAGTCCTCCTAAAAAAATATAATATACATAAAAAAATGTGCTCCCTGCCCCTGACAATGTTTACAAAAACATATGTTTTGTGCTACAATGTGTAAGGACATAAAGTATATTGACTAAGCACAAGTTTCTATATCAAATCTTATAAGTTATTTGCCTCTTTGTCAATATCAAAACCGTAATTTTTTTATATTTTTTTAATAATTATAGAATTCTTGCAAAAATTTCACTGATAATTATAACGCTTTGTATAAAAATTTCAGCAACAGACTTTATCAGGCAGATCAGGAGGGGAATTTTGCAGCAATTATGTTATCATTCGGAGGGATAAACATGTCAGAAAGAAAATTTGCAGTTATAGGACATCCGATAGGTCATACTATGTCGCCGTTCATACACAAGCGTCTTTTTGAGCTTGCGGGGCTTGAAGGAGAGTATACAGTAATCGATGTAGCACCAGAGGATCTTCCTGTAAAAATAAATGAGCTTAATAAGCTTGCAGGCTATAATATTACTATACCTGACAAGCAGGAAATAATACCATATCTTGACGGTCTTGATAAAAAAGCAGCTCTTTACGGATCAGTGAATACAGTAAAAAACGGCACAACACGAGAGGGCTTTACAACAGACCCGGACGGTTTTCTCAAAGCACTTTCGGCTGCCGGAATACCGTTTGAGGGAAGCGTATGCATAATAGGCTGCGGAGGTGTTGCAAGAACCTTTATATATGAGGCTGCACTTGCAGGCTGCGATATCACTATTGCTGTACGTCCGGAGGATAAAGAGATCAGGGATGCGCTTGCAGCAGAGGTCAGAGAAAAGCTCGGTGAAAAGAATATCAAAGTATGTCTTCTTTCAGAGCTTGAGCAGGGCAGTCTTTGCCCGAAGCTTCTTGTCAATGCTACACCGGTTGGAATGTATCCGAAAACAGATGCAATGCCAGTATCGGAAAAAGTGATTGAACGAAGCGAAAATGTATTTGATGCAATTTATAATCCGCTTGAAACAAAACTGATCCGCACAGCAAAGAAGCTTGGAAAAACAGCTGTCGGAGGAATGGCAATGCTTGTATGGCAGGCTGTTGTTTCGCATGAGATATGGGACGGAACTGTATATAAAACAGAAGATATAAACAAACTTATTCTTGACAGTGCTCAGGAAATGGAGAAGAATTTCAGATAAGAATATACCAGATTATTACTCGTTCAGTCTGACGTGAGCTGAGTATAAAGTAAAGAAAAAAGACGGTGACAGGCATGAAACAGAAAAACATTATTCTCTGCGGTTTTATGGGCTGCGGAAAAAGTACGGTCGGAACGCTGCTTGCAAAAAAATCAGGAATGGCATTTGTTGATCTTGACAGCTACATTGAAAAACAGGAAAAGAAAACGATCACAAAAATCTTTGCTGACAGCGGCGAAGCATATTTCAGAGAGCTTGAAAGGAACGCTGCAAAGAGTCTTTCGGAAAAAAAGGGTATAGTAATAGCAGCAGGAGGCGGAACGCTGACTTTTCCGGAAAATGTGGAGGCACTGAAAAAAAGCGGACTTATTGTTCTGCTTGATATTCCGGTTGAGTCGATTGCGGTAAGGCTGAAAAACGATACAACACGACCGCTGCTCAATCGACCGGACAAGGATCAGGCAATGCGTGAGCTTTACGATAAGCGTCTGCCGCTTTACCGTGAAGCTGCTGATATCATAGTAAACGCAGATAATTCACCTATGCAGGTTTGCAGGGAGATAATGGCATCTGTCTGACATGAAATCAATAATCATGCAGAAACTACCGTAACCCCCGGGAGTCCATACTCAGAGCGCAGCGCATGGACTCAGGAATGTGTGAAGTGTGAATACAATAAAGCAGAAAAATATCAGCAGTTCAGGCTAAAAAAGTCCGGCGGTGCCGGAGTAAATCTTTATCAGGCTGACTGAGCCGTGAATTGCGACCCCGGCGG
>ONRO01000223.1 GCA_900320235.1 uncultured Eubacteriales bacterium | reverse complement strand
TTGAAAAAGAGGTTAATTTATGGCTAAAAGAGAAAATTTGAGAAATATTGCTATAATCGCTCACGTTGACCACGGTAAGACTACCCTCGTCGATCAGCTGCTTTTGCAGAGCGGTATTTTCAGACAGAACGAGGCTGTTGCTGAAAGAGTAATGGATTCCAACGATCTCGAAAGAGAAAGAGGTATTACCATTCTTTCAAAGAATACTGCAGTTATGTATAAGGATACAAAAATCAATATCGTTGACACCCCCGGTCATGCTGACTTCGGCGGTGAAGTTGAGCGTATTCTTATGATGGTTGACGGTGTTCTTCTGCTTGTCGATGCATTTGAAGGCTGTATGCCGCAGACAAGATTCGTGCTTCAAAAGGCTCTTGGCCTTGGCAAAAAACCGCTTGTTGTTGTAAATAAGATCGACCGTCCCGGTGCACGTCCTGAAGAAGTCGTTGACGAGGTTCTCGATCTCTTCATAGAACTCGGTGCTGATGACGACCAGCTTGAATTTCCTGTTGTCTACGCATCCGGCAGAGACGGCTATGCAAGTCTTGATCCCCATACACCCGGAACAGATATGCAGCCTCTTTTTGAAAAGATTCTTGAGGAAATTCCTGCTCCCGAAGGAGATACAGACGGTCCACTCCAGCTTCTTTTCTCAAATATAGATTATGATGATTATGTCGGAAGAATCGGTATCGGCAGAGTTGAGCGCGGAAGCTGCAAGGCTGGCCAGAATGTTATTCTCTGTCATAATGACGGCACCTGCAAGAACGCTAAGATAACAAAGCTTTATCAGTTCGAGGGTCTTAAAAGAGTTGACGCAGAAAAAGCTGAGCTTGGCGATATCGTTGCAGTTTCCGGTATTTCTGACCTCAATATCGGTGAGACTGCCTGTGATGTCGAGCATCCGGAGCCTCTCCCCTTTGTAAAAATTGACGAGCCGACTGTTTCCATGCTTTTCATGGTAAACAACAGTCCCTTTGCAGGCAAGGAAGGCAAGTATGTGACCTCAAGAAATATCCGTGAACGTCTTTTCAAGGAAGTAGAAACAAATGTTGCCATGAGAGTTGAGGAAACAGATTCTGCTGATACATTCAAAGTTTCCGGCAGAGGCGAACTCCATCTTTCTATTCTTATCGAAACAATGCGCCGCCAGAACTACGAATTCCAGGTTTCACGTCCTAAGGTTATCCTCAAGGAGATCGACGGCGTTACTATGGAACCGATGGAGCTTCTTGCAGTTGAAGTTCCGGATAACTATGTCGGTGCTGTTATGGAAAAGCTTGGTTCAAGAAAAGCTGAGCTTATAAATATGACACCTAAGGAGTCCGGCACAACTCAGATCGAGTTCCGTATTCCTGCAAGAGGCCTTATGGGCTATCGTCCGGAGTTTCTTACAGATACAAACGGCAACGGTATAATGAACAGCATCTTTGACGGCTATGAGCCGTATAAGGGTGATATCGCAACAAGAACTCAGGGAAGCCTTATCGCTCACGAAACCGGCACAGCAACAGGCTATGGTCTTTTTGCAGCTCAGGACAGAGGAAGACTTTTCATTGGTCCGGGCGTTGAAGTATATGAAGGCATGATTGTCGGTTCAAACCCGAAAAACGAAGATATGACCGTTAATGTCTGTAAGAAAAAGCACATCACAAACACCCGTGCTTCCGGTTCTGACGAAGCTCTGAAGCTTACCCCGCCTACAACACTCAGCCTTGAGCAGTCACTTGAATTCATCGCAGATGATGAGCTTGTAGAAGTAACCCCTGTATCCGTAAGAATGCGTAAGACAATTCTTAATAAAGAACAGCGTATGAAGGCACAGAGCAAAGGCGGCTGATAATGGATTTTGTTATATTTGATCTTGAATGGAACGGTTGTTTTTCCAAGAAAATCAATTCATATATCAACGAAATAATAGAATTCGGTGCGGTAAGACTGAATGAAGACCTTGAAATCACAGGTAAATTCAATTGTCTTGTCCGCCCCGTAATATCAACCAGACTCAGTTCCTCTGTAAAAACACTCACCTCCCTGTCATATGAAGATCTGCAGAGGGGCGTACCCTTTGATTACGGCTATAACAAATTCAGGAAATTTGCATCCGGCTGTATACTGATGACATGGAGCAAAACAGATCTTTATTCCCTTCTCAGCAACCTCAGATTTCATCGTAAACTCAATACTATTCCTTTTATGAAGCAGTATGTTGATCTGCAGCGTTACTGCCATGATATGCTTGGGCTAAGCGGAAAAAATGCGCTCGGGCTTCAGACAGCCGCCGATCTGCTGAAGATTGACACAGATGAAATACCTCATCACAGAGCACTTGGCGACAGCATTATCACAGCGTTATGTCTGAGTAAGCTTTATCACAAAGCTGCACTTGAAGCATATACAGAAAACTGCGAAAAGCAGTTCTATGACGAACTGACCTTCCGCTCTTTTTCTGTTGAAAGCCTTGACAGTGAATATGCAGATCTCAGCTCTGTATTTTTCAATTGTCCGGAATGCGGTGCACGATGCAGAAAAAAAAATAAATGGAAAGAAAAATACAAAGGCTTTGGTGCACCCTTTATCTGCCCGGTCTGCGGTTTTTCCTTTACCGGCAGGGTAACGATAAAAAGAAAATACGATGAAACTCTGCTTGGCAAAAAAGTAATCAGATATCCGGTTCAGCAGTCTGAAAACACCAGTGTGTCACCGGATTCTTAAAATATAAATACAGCTTAGTAAGCTTTACATAATAAACTAACAGCCTCACGTTTTAAACCGTGAGGCTGTTTTTATCATACGTTTATCATTTTTTCTATTGCACTCTTCTGAACAACACCTATTGAGCTGTCAACATTTTTGCCGTCTTTGAACAGCATAAGAGTCGGAATACTTGAAATACCGAATTTCATTGCAAGTTCTCCCTGCTCATCAACATTTACCTTACCGACCTTTATCCCGGGGTTTTCATCTGCAACCTCGTCAACAACCGGTGAAAGCATACGGCACGGTCCGCACCATGCTGCCCAGAAATCAATAAGAACGGGCTTATCGGAGTTAAGCACCTCTTGTGCAAAGTTTTCAGCTGTAATTTCTATTGTCATATCTATCTCTCCTGTTCTGAAATATTTGACAACTGTTTTCAAGTCATCTTATGATGTTATTATACCCGTTTAAGCATGACAATTCAGTGACCTTATCACCGAAATATCATTTCTTTTTCTTCTTTTTGGTTTCACGCAGTTTTTTCTCTTTTTCTTCTTCCTCCTGCTGTCTGATATTCTCAGTCAGTGTCACGGATTTATAATTTATCAGTGCTTTTACAAAATAAGGATGTTTTTCTGTAAACTCAGCCTCAAGCTCAGGATGCTTTACAATATATCTTTCCTGCTGGATTGCATAAATACTTCCGGCAGACATAAAGAAAAGAATGATATAAAGTATTACAGAAATAACCGCTCCGATTCCTATACTCGGATATATTGCAAAGAAAATCATAAACAGGCAGGCTATGCAGCAAATTATTGTATAAACATTTTTCAGATGCCGCTTTTTATCGAAGCTTGCAAAGAAGAAGCCTATTACTGGCAGAAGTACAAGAGCATACATAATTATTCCCGACACTATTATATCAGAAACCGCATCAGTTGGAGTATCATTAACAACACCGCCCAGAACTATCTGCAACGCAGACTGTGAAATTGTAACTGTTGCGCAGAGCGTATGCTGAGCTTTAAGCGTTGCATCATTTACTGCTTTTACTGTATTTTCGGTATATGCAACCCTGTCAAGCTCTCTTGATTTTCCGATAAGCTCAAGAAGCTTTTTTGCGTCAACATCAGATGCAATATGATATTTCCATTGAAAGTCAGCTGATGAGATTGCTAATGCAGATTCATACTCCACTGATTTTTCTCCGCTTTTCTGCAGAGCACCGAGAGCCTTTTCAAGCTCCTGAGTCGCAGAATCGATCTCTTTTTGTGTTGCATAATGAAGATCAGCATTGGAAAGATCGTTTCCGATACTCATATCATCCTTGATATAGAGTGTCATAGTAACATATGAGAACGACAGCATGAAGATCAGTATAACATACATCCATACCATACAGAGTCTGAGAATATGTGATGGAGTCTTCAGAAGCTTCTTGCGTTTTTTTCTTTTGGGCTTCGGTTTTTTAACCGGCTTATCGTTCATATCCGGCAGTTTTTTTTCTGCTGAATTCTTTTCATTTCCCTTTTGTTCTTTTTTCATATCTTATCCTTCCGGCAATATCAGATATTGCCGAATTTCTCCTTATAGTTATCGATTGCTTCCTTTATTATTTCGACAGCCTCATCTCTGCCTCTTACTTCATCAACAACGGTTTCCTTGTTTTCAAGGGCCTTGTATACAGAGAAGAAATGAATCATTTCATCAAAAATATGTTTCGGCAGCTCATGGATATCGGTATAGGAATTATAGGTCGGATCATTCAGCGGAATTGCGATTACCTTATAGTCATTTCTGCCGTTATCAAGCATTGTAATGTATCCGATAGGGTAGCACTGTACAAGTGTCAGAGGATAGATAACTTCTGAGCAAAGAACAAGTACATCCAGCGGATCAAGGTCATCAGCATATGTACGGGGAATGAATCCATAGTTTGCCGGATAGTGTGTCGATGTATAAAGAATTCTGTCAAGCTTCAACAGACCGCTTTGCTTGTCAAGCTCATACTTTGCCTTGCTGCCCTTCGGGATCTCGATAACGCACATAAAATCCTCAGGGTTTATTCTTGAAGAATCCATATCATGCCATATATTTTGCATAAAAACAGCTCCTTAATAAATATAATAATATCATTATAGCACAAAGAAAAGCAAAATACTATACCATTTTATAGGTTTTTACATAATTTTGCCTTCCTTTTTAAAAGATTATTCATTGCAGCTCCTTCAGAAGGATTTGCCAACCGCTGCCGACTACGGAGGAGGATTTCGCATGCCGCTGCCGACTACGGAGAAGGATTTCGCATGCCGCTGCCGACTACGGAGGGGGATTTCGCCGACTGCGGTCGGCGACCGGGGGGCTCTGCCCCCACTGGACCCCCCGCCACCCTTTAAAAAGGCTGGACCTAAACTTTTTTCTTTTCAACCTTACAAAAATGTAAGGTTATTGTAATGTTATGCTATGGTACTCATAAAGTCGTATCTGGTATAATTAAGTCAATAAAGGATGCTGCGGCAAGGATCCGCAACCCCCATTCAGGTGATTTGCCGCAGCTGAATTTTAAGATTTTGAAAGGAGCAGATAACAATGGCTGCTATTCTCGAGGTTCAGGAAGTTGAAAAATACTACGGTAATAAATCTAATCTCACAAAGGCAATCGACAAAATGTCACTTACGATTGAAAAAGGTGAATTTGTCGGCATAATGGGTGCCAGCGGTTCTGGTAAAACAACTCTTCTTAACTGTATATCAACCATTGACAGAGTATCTGCCGGAAAAATAATTATTGGCAGTACTGATATTACAACACTTAAAGGCGATAATATCAACAAGTTCCGTCGTGAAAAGCTTGGCTTTGTTTTTCAGGATTTCAATCTCCTCGACACCCTGACAGCTTATGAAAACATCGCTCTTGCTCTTACTATCCGCAAAACCGCCCCGGATAAAATTGACACTCTTGTTCGTGAGATGGCTGATAAGCTCGGTATCACCCATGTTCTTGACAAATATCCTTATCAGATGTCAGGCGGAGAAAAACAGCGCACAGCCTGCGCCCGTGCTATTGTAACCCAGCCTGAGCTTATCCTCGCCGACGAACCCACCGGTGCACTCGACAGCAAATCAGCAAGACAGCTTATGTCTGCCCTCGGTCAGCTCCACACAGACCTCGGAGCAACAATACTTATGGTAACACATGATGCATTTACTGCCTCATACACTCAGCGTATTCTCTTCATCAAGGACGGCAAGATTTTCAATGAGATCGTAAGAGGAAATGACGACCGCAAACACTTCTTTGAAAAGATCATTGATGTTCAGACAGTTCTCGGAGGTGAATCAAGCGATGTTATCTAAGCTTGCTTTAAGAAATATGCGCCGTTCGATCAGGGATTATTCTATTTATTTCCTGACGCTTGTTTTCGGTATCGCAATTTTCTATATGTTCAATACACTCGGTTCACAGAGTGTTCTCGAAAATTTCTATAAGCTTTCTTCTGAAACAGCAGCATCCGCAACCACAGGAACAACTACAAAAAGTATTTTTGCAGCTCTTGAATCAATGCTCGGCTATGTTTCGATATTCGTAGCAGCAATTCTCGGATTCCTTGTGGTTTATGCAAACACCTTTATGATTCGCAGACGTAAAAAAGAATTCGGTATCTATCTTACTCTCGGCATGAGCAGAATGACCATCACAGGAATTCTTCTTCTTGAAACTCTGATCGTCGGACTTTTCTCACTTGCAGCAGGTATCATAATCGGTGTTCTTTTCTCCCAGCTGATGAGCGTATTCGTTGTACAGCTTTTCGATATGGAATCAGCAAGTGCAACCTTTGTATTTTCCTTTGATGCAATGGTCAAGACCTGCATTTATTTCGGCATCGTTTTTGTTTTCACACTTCTCGTAAACCTTGTGACAGTTTCAGAAAAAAGACTTGTCCGCCTGCTCAATGCCAGCAAGCGTGCTCGTACTGATGATGTCCGTCACCCCACACTTTCATTCATCGGCTTCATTATCGGTCTGGTTGTAGTTATCGGAGGATACATTTACACAGGATTGAACCACAATACGCTTATGTCTTCTCCGGAAGCTCTGCTCGGTCATATCGCAGTGATCCTTCCGCTGATCGTAATAGGTTCCCTCCTTATCATTGTTTCAATTTCCGGATTCCTGGTCAGTCTTCTCAATCTCAGCAAAAAATTCCGTATGACAGGGCTTAATGTTTTTGTAATAAAGCAGCTCGGCAGCAAATTTCATTCCACAGTTCTGTCAATGACTGTTACCACACTTATACTTACAATAACACTCAGCACGATCTCAGGTGCATTTTCTATAACAAACGCATGGCGCACACAGATAAAACAGAATTATCCGGTAGATATGTTTATCACACGTAATTATACTATCGAGGCTGACAAGATAGAGAACTCCGGCAAAAATGTTGGCTCTATCTATGAAGAAATGAAAGCTGTCGGCTTTGATATGAGTCTGTTGTCCGAATACAGCGAGTTTTCTGTACACTTCAGCCCCGATGTACCCTTTAAGCTTCTTTTCGATGAATCAGATTTCAATGAGCTGAAAAACAACAAACAGCTTGAACTGACAGATATGGGTTACAGTGACGAATACAATAATTACGAATCATATTTTTCCTCACCGCTTGAATACATTATTTTTCAGAGCGAATACAACAAGCTCAAAGATCTCTATCACCTTCCCGAGCTTTCTCTTAAAAAGAACGAATATGCATACATGAGCAATATGGAAGGCTACAAAAACATAATGAACCGCAAGCTTTCACAGGGATACAAATTTGACCTTTTCGGCACGACATATAAACCGGCAATGAACAGTGTTATTGTCAGCCCGATGAATCCTTCCTTTGCAGCAATGAACAAGGGTGTGCTTGTGCTGCCTGACGGAGCAAAGATATACTCCACAGAAGAAGTGAAAAACACTCCGCTCATGCACACTGAAATACTTGTTGCAAACTATGACCTGAGCAAAAAGTCGAAAGATCAGATCGACATCATGTTCAACGGCGGTATCAGTCTGGATATGACCCAAAGCCTTCTTGAGGTTCATGTCACAGACAACCCTGAATATATGAATCTTTGGGTCAAGCTTGGTGAAAGAGCTGTCATCGAAGAAAACACTGACTCAGAGGTCAATGAAAACTCCGACGCAGAAGATGAGGAAATGTTTGATGAGGAATTCGG
>ONRO01000307.1 GCA_900320235.1 uncultured Eubacteriales bacterium | reverse complement strand
TCAAAGGCTGAAGCTTCAGCTAATTCATAAGCTTCTGGATATTAACAATAGTAAGCTGATCTTTCAGTAATGAAAGCTGTAAATGGTCCAGCTGCAGAGTAATACATATTCTGATATTTTAACGAACAAGCATCTTCAATTATTGTTGGAGGTGCTTTATTCTATATATACAGAAAAAGAGAAGCCGGAGAATAATATGAAAATAAAAATACCTGAAAATGCAAATATGATAATAAATACGCTGATCTCCAAGGGATATAAGGCATATGCTGTCGGTGGATGTGTGCGTGACAGCGTGATGGGAACTCAGCCGCATGACTGGGATATCTGCACAAGTGCAAGACCTGATGAAATACTGACAGCGCTCGGAAAGAATAATGTCATAGAAAGCGGACTGAAGCACGGGACAGTAACAGTTCATTCCGGGAATGAGCTTTATGAAATCACGACCTTCCGTGCAGACGGAGATTATACTGATAACCGTCATCCTGAAACAGTAAAGTTCATAAGATCACTCAGAGAAGACCTTGCAAGGCGTGACTTTACAGTGAATGCGATGGCATATAATGATGCACAGGGGCTATGTGATTATTTCGGCGGTACAGATGATATCAGAAACCGAATAATCCGCTGTGTAGGAGATCCTGACAAACGCTTCAATGAGGATGCACTCCGTATACTGCGTGCACTAAGATTTGCTTCACGCTTAGGCTTTGAAATAGAACAGAATACTGCTGCCTCGATCAGAAAAAATGCCGGACTGCTCAGGAATATTTCAGTGGAGCGGATTGCCTCGGAGCTTGCCGGAATTCTTGACGGTGAGTACTGCGAAAGTATACTTATGGAATATCCGGATGTACTTTGTGTTTTCCTGCCGGAGATAAAGCCGATGATAGGGCTTGAGCAAAAGAATCCGCATCATATATATGATGTCTGGACGCATACTGTGAAGGTGATATCGAATTCTCCGCACGGCAGACTCATGAGAATAACGGCTCTGTTACATGATATCGCAAAGCCGCAGTGTGCATCTGTTGATGAAAACGGAACAGGTCATTTTCACGGTCATCCGGCGGTTGGTGCGGAAATGGCGGGAAGAATACTGAAAAGACTGCATTTTGATAATGATACGATAAGCAAGGTGAAACTGCTGATAAAATACCATGATCTAAGACCACAGCCTGAACCGAAGTATGTCAGAAGGCTGATCTCAAAAACAGGAACAGAATTGTTTGTTCCTCTTATGGAGCTGAAAAGAGCAGATGCTCTGGGACAAAATCCGGATACAATACAGTATAAGCTGGAGTATACGGACAGCCTTGAAAGAATTTTCAGAGAACTTACCGCAGATGGAAGTGAATTCAATATAAAAACACTTGCAATAGACGGAAATGATCTGATATCTCTCGGTATCAGTCCCGGTCCGGAAATAGGCAGGATCCTGAAGGCAATGCTTGAGCTTGTGATAGAAGGCGAGCTTGAAAATGACAGGGATGAGCTGATAAAAGAAGTTAAGAAACAGATTGGCTCAGTGTGAAAATATCTGTGCCTGATTGATATGAAATACTGTACGCAGGGAATGAAATATGATATAATTATAATGTTGATGATAAAAAGAATAATGACTGACCGGTTGTTACAATATTTGATTTAGGAGAAAAAGATGGAATATAAAATGAATCTCGGCTCGTGGAACAGTGTTTTTGCAGTTCCGGGAGATATTGTTGATAAGCATTTAAGACTTGCAGGTGCAGCACAGCTGAAGGTCATTCTCTGGACCCTTCGCCATGCGGGAGAGGAATTTACAATAGATGATATTTCTTCTGCACTTTATATGTCTGCTGCTGATGTCAGGGATAGTATGCTTTATTGGAAGGAAACAGGAATAATATGCGAAAATGAAGGCGTGATAGAGCCGTCACAGCCGGAAATCATAACTGCTGCAAAATCGTCTGCACCGGTTGAATCAGTGCCTGAAACAGCGGCAGTACAGCAGAAGGAAGTTTCTGTATC
>ONRO01000222.1 GCA_900320235.1 uncultured Eubacteriales bacterium | reverse complement strand
TTTCAGTGTAAGTGCAGAGCTGCTTTTCCAGTTTGCAGAGTTCTGAAGGGTTGTCTGAGCAATTGTCTTTTTTGTATTTTTGGAATATACATAGATCTTGAACTGCTTTTCTTTGTACTGACCTGATGCATCTTTTACTCCGACTCTGACATAATAAACATTATTCCACTTGAAGCAGAAATCCTTGACTGAAGAAGTTGTATAATCTCCGAGATAGATCCATTTCTTTCCTTCGGGATGATAGGAATAATGATATTTTACCTGACCGTTTGCATCGCTTACCTTTGAATTGAGTCTGAATTTCGAGCCTGCTGCAACAATGTTATTGCTGACAGATGATCCGGAAACGTCCATTGGCTTCGGTTTTTTGACAATAACTCTGAACTGCTTTTCCTTGTATGTACCAAGGCTGTCCTTTGCACCTACCCTGACATAAACCGTACCGGGAGTGCTGAAGCTGAACTTCTGGGTATTTGATGAAACATAATCGCCGGTATATTTCCATGGCTTGCCTTCGTAATGATAGGAATAATGATATTTTACGCTGCCGACATTATTCTGTATCTTAGCTGTAAGAGTGACCGGCTTGTTGAGATCAACAGATGATGCACTTATCTGTGAATTATTTACGCTGAATGCAGGTATTTCAACATTGAAGCGTTTTTCAACATATTTTCCTGCGTGATCCTTCACAGCGATCCTTACGACATATTTTCCGGAAACCTTGGGAAGATTGAATTTCCTTGTAATGCCGTAAATATAATCCTTGTCCGTATATATCCATTTACCGTCCGGACCCATATATGAGATATGGAATTTATACGGAGCTGTTCCGCCTGATGCAGCGGCTGTTGTTGTAATGCTTCCGCCTGCTGCAACGGTTGTTTTATCGATACTGCTGCCGTAAAGAGAAAGAGTTTTTCCTGTATTCTGTACAACAGCAGCGTCCATGGATACAGTTTTTGTCTTACCGAGAGCGTCCTTTGCTGTTACAGAAAAACTGTAATATCCGGCTGAGTTCGGCATTGTATACGTACATTTGTTCTTGCTGAGAAAATCAGAGCTTTTGGAGCTTCCGGAAAATTTATTGTAATATGTATACTGATATGTATAAGGTTCTTTGCCTCCCTTGAAGGAAGCTGTTACAGTAAGCTTTTCACCGGGGGCAGTAATATTTTTGCTGAGCTTTGTTCCGTTATCCTGAAGGGGTTCTCTTTTCTTTACTGTGATATTTAATGTTGCGACAGCTGATGACTCAAAATCATCATTGACCTGTGCGGATACAGTATAGGTTCCCTGCCTGAGACTCAGAACGAGTGACGGTTCTTCAGATTTTGTGCTGGAGATGGTTTTTCCGTTACTGTCGGTTACACTATATGAATAACTGTATGAACCCGAGCCGCCGCCTGGGGTCAGCTTAATAGTGAACGGTTCTCCTTCATAACAGTTATCCTGATCGCATTCTGCATTGACCGTGAGAGCATTCACAGGAATGATCGGTGTTTCATATTCATCTCTGACAATTGATGAAATAACAGCAGAATTATCGGGTGCTGCATTTGCAACAAGACCGACAGAAAAAGTCAGGACTGCCGTTGCTGCTGCGGCACCTAAAATTTTCAGTGCTTTCATTTTTTCTTATCCTCCTTTAAAAATATCATCAGGACAGGAATACGAAATATGCCTGATGTCCTATTATTAATATATCACATTATCAACAAATTTCAAGTAAAAAAACATTCCATATGTTTACACCGGACAAATATTTCATGTTTTTTATTATTTATCTTTGATTATTCAATATACTTTTCAACAGTTTCAACATCGGATACGTTGATTTTCTTATCGTTTTCAGGAGAATGAAATAGTTAATAACAGTCTGAACTGACAGCTCAGCTCTCACGAGGGGAAATAATACTGTAAGTGTGAGGGAAACGCTGATTAATTCATTGAGCAGTGTTTGTGGTGTGGGGCAAGCCCCTCGTATAGCCACTTCTGACTTGCTTCAAACTTCAAAATTATATTTATTCAGTGTTTCCTGAGTAAAAAAATATTCAAAATTCTAAAAATATATGGACTTTATTTTGTTTTTGTTATATAATAGGTCTATATGTGTAATTACTATTTCTGAAAGGAAGACAGGACAATGAAAATAAATAGGATCGTAAGATCAGCTTCAGTTCTTGCAGCTGCTGCAATTCTTGTTTCAGCAGCCGGCTGTGCAGATACTTCATGGAGCTATAAGACAAGCAACAAGAGCATTACAAACGGTATGTGGATCTATTCTACATATTCTCAGGTTTCAACCGCTCTTTCTAAAATCCAGGAGGAAACCGGCAAGACTGTTGATATCACAGATGATGATTTTTCAAGCAAAAAGGTCGAGAAGAAAAAAGTCTATGACTGGATCCAGACAAATGCAAAGGATAAATGCATTGAGGCTCTTACATATGAAAAGCTTGTAAAGGACAATAAGGTCAAGATCGACGAGAATACTATCAAGTCAGGCGAGAAGATGTATGAAAGCTATATGGGCGGAGCTTCTGACCTTTATGATAAGCTCGGTATCTCAATGAAGAGTGCGGCATATCTTGACAGCACTGTACAGACCTATAAGGACGAGGTATTCAAGAAGCTGTATGACAAGGAAGGCACAAAGGCTGTATCCGATGATGAGGTTCAGAAATACTTCAAGGAAAACTATACTGATTATTACTATATCCATTATTCTCTCAAGACAACTGATGATCAGGGAAATTCAAAGGATATAGACGATGATACAAAGGATAAGGTAACCGCTGCATTTGCAAGATATGCAACAGAGCTCAATAACGGTTCAAAGACTCCTACTGAGATCGATGAAGAATACAAAAAGGATTTCTCTCTTGGCGCTGATGATACAGTTCCCAGCACAGCGGCAACTTCAAAGCTTTCAGATTCAAACATGAACGAAGATGTTCAGAAGGAAATCAAGGCTCTCGGAGATAAAAAAGCTGATGTCAAGACAATTGACGACACATATTATCTGCTTTATAAAGGCTCGATCAATGAAAAGGCAAAGAATATCACTGATGATTCAACAAAGCAGGACGCTATTTCCAGACTCAATATCGTACATGATATTAAGGACGACGAATTTGATAAATATGTAGAGGCAGAAAAGAAAAAGCTCAAGTATGATACAAATGACGCATGCATTTCAAAATACAGCGTTGAAAGAACAGTCAAAATCATCAAGGATTATGTCAAGTCACAGAAGAATTCACAGGCATGATAAAAACAATCATATAAATGCATAAAAGTCGATGAATTCCGGTTCATCGACTTTTATTTATTATTCAGCAATTTTAACTGCACGCTTTTTCTTCATCAGCATGTTGATTGCCTGAGGGTGATTTACAATATGAACGGTAGTACCGCCTCTTTTATGTTCACCGTCAACTGCCCAGTCAAGCGGTTCGTCGGAGCTTATTTTTATATCAGAAGCACGGAACAGCTCGATATTTTCATGCTTATAGCTTCTGTTGAGCATTGACATAAGTATACGGAAGGCTGTGAAAATATTATCCGGCCGCTTTATCAGCATGACTTCATATTTTCCGTCAGCAAAATCCACCATATCATTTTCAAATCTGAAGATACCTGCAACAGATGTCGAATTCGTGACCGAGCCGAAAATATAATCTCCCTCACAGCTTCTTGCATCGCTTTCAAGCTTTATATGATATGAACGGATTTTCGGCATATATTTCATAGCGGAGAAAAAATACGCTAATCTCCCGAAAATATTCTTGGCTTTCTGTGGGGTTTCATACGAAACCTCAGTGAATGCACCGAAGGATGCGATATATACAAAGCTGTCATCATCAAAGCTTCCGATATCAACAGGATATTCTTTTCCGGAAATTATCACCTTTGCCGCCTTATTAGGATTTGATGGTATACCGATACTTCTTGCAAGATCATTTGTTGTTCCGGCGGGAATATATCCCATCGGCTTGTCGGTTCCGGATTCCATGATACCTTTTATAGTTTCGCTTACAGTTCCGTCACCGCCGCAGCAGGCAATAATATCGAAGGAAGCTGCATGTTCTCTGACGAGAAAATCCGCATTATAATCGGGTGCGGTAAAGAAAACTCCTACTTCCATATTATTATCCGAAAACATTTCAGCAGTTTTTCTGGTAGAAAATCCTGGTCTGAGTTTTCCTGAGCGGGGATTTACTATCATAAGTACCTTTTTTCTGTTTACAAGTTTTTTCTTCAAATACTCATCCCCTTCTGATGCTGCAAAAACAATCTTTCTACTTTTCTGTATTTGTATTATTATTATGATGATTTGTGATCCTCATTCCGCCGGCTGAGGGTCTTTTTTTACTGCTGTTTTCATAATTTTTCTGAGCGGGTGCTGCATTACCGTTAGTTGTTTTAAGGAAATCCTTTGTTGTATTATGTGTCATGTACATAATATACCCTATTATTGCCCATCTTATAAAACGGATAAGGCATATAAGTGTCAGAATCAGAAGTGCTGAAAGAATAATAATCTCTGTAAGACTGTTGTTTCTGATTGCTTCAAGCTGAATATAAGCAGCTGTATCAGCATCTATCGAGCCAAGCTGATCGTTCAGAATGATAAGTGTGTTTATTGAGGTGTAAAGCTTCCAGCCCTCATAAATTGTACTGAGAAACAGAACAACTCCTGTCATTATATCAAACATATTCAAACCTCCGCAATAATTCATATTTTCCGGCATGCCGCCGG
>ONRO01000221.1 GCA_900320235.1 uncultured Eubacteriales bacterium | reverse complement strand
TAATTAAAAAGCTAACTTTATTTATCAATAATTATTATTTCATCGTCTTGATCACATGTTATCACAACTTCAAAACCCCTGCCATTTTTATTATAAGAATTTAAAATATCTTTTTTAGGAAGGTTATCTTTACTGTGCTTACTAACACACACTATAGCTTTGTCTGGATTTCCTGTAAATTTCTTTTTTAATATATTCAGTGTGTCGTGATTGTTAGTTGCTGAACCGTGATGTGGAATGATAATATTTGATATAGATGAGGAACTTCCTAATATTTTCAAAGGCCAGAATTTACAAACACTGTCTCCAGGTAAAAGGGTCTTATTCAACTGTAGTATCAAAGAATCTACATTCAAATCTCCCGTATGCACATTGCCGCGACACAGGATATAATTATAAGGATTTTTATACCCTATAAAATCTTTAGGAACAAAAAGAATTTTGTCTTCCTTAATCAAATAAGCAATAAGCCTATTGGCAGTATAATCCTCTCCATTTGGTGTTATGTAATTATAAAAAGGTGCTATCCATTTTGTTTGAGACCTAAAAAAATCTCTATCAAATGTAAATACCGCTTTATAATGATCCTGATGCCAATGAGAAATTATAACAAGTTCAAGACTCTTAGCACACGCAGATAGTATGTTTGTATCGTATATACCTAATTCGTCCTCATTATATTTTTCAAAATGCGAATCTATAGAATAACCTAAATCGAAAGCGAAGCATGATACTTCATTATTTCGATTTATCCTGCCAATAACAAAGTTTGCTTGTCCTACACGATATATCTTTAATGTAATCTTATCAATATTGTCATTAAAGATTTGATCAAATATACTTTGAATATCTTTGTCTTTGGATACTTTAACAGTATAATCTTTTAAGACTCTAGGACGAGAAGAATTGTTACTGCTTTTGAAAATACTAGAAAATGAGTTTTCGTCTAACAAAATACGTTCTGTCCAATCAGCCAGAATTTTCTGGTATTCAAATGGACTTGCAGCATAAGACAATTCACCTTCGTACAATTCCTTATTACGCAAGGTTTCTGAGAATTTATATATTGGAACAAAGAACCATTTAGGGGACGAAATAATTTCCTTAGATTTTTCTTCTGGAAAATCAATACTAATTTGATAAAAATATGGTTTATATAGTATATCTAACAGAGAATGAGTCTTTTCGGAAGATAAACTTTCCTTATCAGATAATTCAAAGAATGCTGTGTCAACTTCTTCCATTTGTTTTGTTAATGCACAGAAATTTAACCGAGTTTTTTGGGGGGTGTCAGATTCAGATTCTGTGCATTTTTCATCAGTTATTTTAATATTACTTTCTTCAGTTAATTCCGGGTCAGGACACAACCGACAAATAATAAATTTCGGATGCTGATTTTCTATAATTTTGATTTTAACTTCTTCAAGCTTGTTTTTCCATTTGTCTCCGTCAAAATCAAATGGCTTCAGCAGTCGTCTGAAAATGGAAGATAACTTTTCATCAGGATAGAAAATTCTGAATAACTCTGATTGAATAATGTATTCATACTCTTCTTTTGTCCATATTTTTTCTTTTAGTATATTAATAGATATAGATTCAATATTTTGAGAGATATATTTTAGATGAGTCAAAAAAGCTTTTTGTCTTTCCTGATCAGAATCAGAATCAAAAAATTCTGGTAAATTACTCGATAAAATTTTATTATCATAGTTATTCACAAAAAAGCTTTCAAAACTTAGCCCGGGTTTTTCATCGTTTGCCATAATGACACCTCTTTTTTGATAAATATATGTATATTATACATTATTATAAATAAATATGGCAATAGTTTTATTGTTTTTTGAGTATCGTATCCCCTCAATCCTCCGGCGTAATATAGAAAACCAAAACTCCCGTGGTACAAAACCATGGGAGTTATTCTAACGCACTCTATAGACTTGTTCAAACCAATTCAGACTTACTTGCAATAATCTGGCAGCTTATCAGACCATGGCAACAGTCTGTCCAGCTGCTCGTCTGTCGGTTCATTTCCTAGCTTCGGCAGCTCTGTCAAAAGATATGACAAATACCCGAATACATTCAGTCCATTAAGATTTGCCGATTCAATAATGCTGTAGCATCTTGCACTGGCATCGGCACCTTTGTCGGTATCTGAAAATAACCAATTCTTTCTTCCAATGACAAAAGGCTTGACAGCACGCTCTGCACGGTTGTTGGTAAGCTTTAATTTTTCATTAAGCAGTACATTGTTGAGCTGCGTTTTCTGATGTAGGGAATATGTTACTGCTTTTGCCAGATTGGAGCCGCCTGCCGCATAGATATTTTCAATATATTTCCAGTATTCATCAAGCAACGGTTTCAGAATTTCCGGTCTTTTTGGGGCTCGCTGATCTTCGGGCAACTCTTTTAAACCC
>ONRO01000220.1 GCA_900320235.1 uncultured Eubacteriales bacterium | reverse complement strand
TTTATATGGCATATTCATCGCTTTATTTTGCTGCAATATGCTTTGGCATTATTATGTTCTGTACAAATATCAAAAAGATATCATTCAATTCTCACGAGGGTGAACTTTCCAGATCAGAAGGAGTGAAGGCTGCACTTCTTAACATCGGTACAATCGCTTTCTTTCTTCTTTCTGCAGTTTTTTTCACACTTTATCTTTTCAAAGAAATTCTCTTTCAATGATCATTTCTGACTAAACACTGAATAACAGATTGATTCAACTGATTAAGAAATTGCAGTGCGCTGTCTTTGGTTCTGTCTTTACGACCGATGACGATTGATTAACAAACCTTAGCTTCCTTTATTATCAGCCTGTTATGTCATTTTATTTCCGATAATGCAGAATTACCACATTGCATCTTTATGAATAAATCAGCAGTCTTTTTTCTGACTGCTGCTGTTATAAAACAAAAAAGGAGTGTATTTTAATGAGCAGAAAAAATTTCGGAGCAAAATCATATCTTTATCCCCAGCCCGTTATGATCATCGGTACCTATGATGAAAACGGAAAGGCCAATGCAATGAACGCTGCCTGGGGCGGAATCGTCGGGTCGGATGAGATTATCATTGACCTCGGTACACACAAGACAACTGATAATCTGAAAAAAACAAATGCCTTTACAGTAAATATTGCTGACGCTGAGCATGTTGTCGCATGTGACTATGTCGGAGTTGAATCCGGTGCAAAAGCTGATAACAAAATGGAAAAAGCAGGTTTTACAGTTACCAGGAGTGAATTTGTCAATGCGCCGATAATCAATGAGCTTCCGATAGCTCTTGAATGTGAACTTGCCGGAGTCATCAACGGCAGTCTTTATCTGGGAAAGATAAAAAATGTCAGCATTGACGAAAAAATCATTGCTGCTGACGGTAAAATAGATTTTTCAAAATTTGCACCGATCACATTTGATCCGATAGATCACGGTTATTACAAACTCGGAGAAAAGGTCGGAGATGCTTTCAAGGACGGACTAAGGCTTAAATAAGATCGCCCTGCGTTAAGATCAGAAATCAGCCGGGATTCCGGGAATATCACTAAAAGGAGTATTTATTATGAAACTAAAGAAAAATTTTGTAACTCAGGATGTCGGAGATTCACAGGTAATGGTATCAACAGGCAGAACTGATTTCAACGGAATGGTCAAAAGCAACAAAACTGCTGCATTTATCATCAACTGCCTTAAAACTGACACAACAAAAGATGAAATTGTAAACAAAATGCTTGAAAAATACGACGCTTCTGAGGAAGTCATCAGCCGTGATGTGGACAAGGTTCTTGAGTCCCTTCGCAAAATAGGTGCAATTGAGGAATAATGAATATGAATCATGTGACATTTGAGCAGATTCTGGAACGTGACGGCAAACTCGTTTACAAAACCAGAGGAATAAGTATGCTTCCTCTGCTCAGACAGGACCGTGACCTTGTTGTCATTGAGAAAAAAAACAACGAACCTCTTAAACGCTTTGATGTCGCTCTTTATAAGAGAGGCGAAAAATATGTCCTTCACAGGGTAATTAATGTGAAGGACGGAAGTTATGAGATCAGAGGCGACAACACATTTGTCATGGAACATGTTCCTGATGATTCAGTTATTGGCGTACTCACAGAGATAAACCGTAACGGCAAATCTTTCAGAACTGACAAACCGTCCTATCTGAGATATGTCCGTTTCTGGAATTCTATCTATCCTCTGAGATCAGTTTACCACAGCTGCCGCAAAAGCCTTGGCAGGATAAAGAGAAAGATACTCAGGAAATCATGACATCTGCTGCTGAAGTACACCGAATGCCCTGATTTCTTTCTTAAAACCTTATTTTAACATGAACCCCCCGGCACTGTGTCGGGGGGTTCTGTCAGCAGGAAGCAAAAAATCAACGCAGTTTAAATTATCTGAATAACAAATCCATGAAACATCAGCGACGCTAATTGGTGTTGATCTGACGCCATTCCAAATGGCAGCTTTCAACCAGACCATAATTCACTGTATCATTGAATTCATCTGCATCAGCCCTGGTTCTGAATTGTATTATTTCAAAGATCTGTTCATAACAGTTGTTTTTCAGATTATACCGAAGGGACGGGAATGTCCGGCAAAGACAATTTCCGTTTTCCGGGTCAGTAGTAAATTCATCTTTTTCAAGCCTTTTTATATCTTGATTTTTATAAGAATAGTCAAGGCAATTCAGATAAAGATAATTATTTACTATATCAGCAAAGCCTTTGTCATCTGAACTATTAATTATTCCTCTTTTTGAGGGTATTTTCTCATTTTTTCCGATTCCGGAAATGGTTTTTTCCAGATAATCGCTGGTCAATGATTTACTGTATACAACCGACGTTTGCTGGTCAATACAGTATGATTGCACTGAGCCTCCATCAAAATCTGCAACCGTTTCGGCTTCTCCACCACCAACAGGTATCCTTTTCAATTCAGAATCTATTAGAAAATAAAGACAATCTCCTATAATATGCAAATCACGGGGTTGAACAAACGGAATCATTGCATTATTCTCTTCCATCTCAAGCTTACAAAGCAGTTTTTTATCCGTACCGTCAGTTCTGATCCTATATATTCCGGTTTTTTTGTTATCCAGATCATATGGTACGCTGCCACCTGTGTAATACACACCTGTATTTATGTAATAAATGTAATCGTCCCTGACTGCGATACTTTGTGCAGTTTCAGTGCCAATGAATCCAAGCCCGCTTCCATCAACAGCAAAACGACAGATACGGTTTGTTGCACTGTCCCATTTTATGGTTCCATATGAACCTTTTATTCCTTTATTAATAAAATATACATAACCATCATCACTGTAATGCATATCAGAAATACAGAACTGTGGATTGTAAAATGTTTCATTTGTCTTTTTAGTTTCACTTTTTATAAAGTTATTGAACTGATCTTTTGTGTACAAAACATTTGATTTTACGCAGGAATTATCATCTATGGTAAAACATACTATGTCCTTTTCATCTGATTTTCCTGAATCTACACCGAAAAAGCAACTATCCCCCACACCAAAATTATTATATATTTCTCTGAAGGCATTCTTAAGAACCGGATCAGAAAAATTATTTTCAGGTTTATATCCTTCAGTTTTATTGCCAATTAACTCAACATTCTTGTCATCAGTCAGATGGTAGATGAATCCTCCGCAGGAATAATATTTTTGTCCTGCCGTTTCTACAACAACAGAATTATTTTTCCGTATCAGTAAATTCTTGTTCGTTTCTGCACTTTCAGATGCGCCAGATTTTTCCGGATCGGTGCTGCCTGGTAATGATACAGATGTTTCCGGATCAGTACTGTTCTGCAATTCTGAAGTTGTTTCATGTTCCGGACTATTCCTGCCTGCACAGGCAGATAATATAATTAATGACGAAATTAACATCACAGCAATACTTTTTTTGAATTTCATATCATATCACCATCTCATATTATATAATAGAAATGCAACTCAATAAAGCTTACAGTAAATTGTTTATGATTTTTGCCCCGGCACATCATTGACGAGGCATTTTTATAAGGTAATGAAATTATTTTTTCAAGCCTCAATCGGATTTGAAGCTGAGCAATTACGGTTTGATCATCTTTGCTGTTTTCAACGATGCAATCAACATTATCATATTTCAGGACAATCATTTATTATCAGATTGCTTGGTGCTTCATCGATATAATCTGACATTACAAACAATCGGAAACATTATTCTGTTTTTTGGGGTTCTTCCACGGAAATTTACAATTTAAAAATGAAAAAATCAGTGCTGACTCCGTAAACTTCATCATCTGCATTAGCTCCGAAAGCAATGCCGCGGCTTATTATCCATTTAACAAGATATCAGTAAAGCTTCAATATTCCGGCGGCAAAATATAGCAACCAATTTAATAACGGATTTTCATTAATTTATGAAGCTTCCTTTTATAAAAATATATAAAAAAATAAAGAATAAATAATAATACAGAAACATCCTGACAGACTCTTTATTATTTATTCTTAATAATTTACACCTCTCGTCATCAGACGAGAGGTGTACTTAAATGGGGGAGGGCGGATTCGAACCACCGAAGCCGAAGCAACAGATTTACAGTCTGCCCCATTTGACCGCTCTGGAACTCCCCCACATA
>ONRO01000219.1 GCA_900320235.1 uncultured Eubacteriales bacterium | reverse complement strand
TATTTTATAGGACAATTATGAACGTATTGTTTCTTTATTTTGAAAATGTTTGAAAAACTAACCCAAAATATTTAAAGATTCAGCCCTTGCACAAGAGGCATTTGTGTTGTATAATGTAAAAAAGCATTTTTTCCGTCGGAGTAACCATTGTTTCTGCAATATCCTGTAATTTGATAAAGGGCTGAAGGATGCTGCTGATGATGATGCGTCAGCCTGGCATACCAGAAGCTTCAGGGGATTTTCAAAAGTCAGGTTTATTACCGGGACAGCGGCTTTGAAAAACGGTATTATGCTGGTTTCACTTTCAGGAATGTATTTAGCCGGATGTAATTATAATCATCAGTCTGCTTTTGATTTTTTACGATCAGCTAAATAAAAAATTGAAAAGGAGATTTATTATGAAGGTAATAAAAGTATTTATCGCTATTCTCATTCTTGCCGTTGTCGGTGCAGCCATTGCAGGTGTTGTTGTGGACAACCTGACCTCGGCAGAAATTGAAAAACAGATCAAAATGATCGATGTTCCGAGTAATACAACAATTGATGCATCTGTTTCAAGAACCGGAAAGCTTTCTGATCCTAACGGACCGCTTGAGTTTTACGGAGCAGTTCTTCTTCAGAGTAAAACAGATTACGGTTCACTCAAAGCTTATTACAGCTCAAATTCTCCGGATGGTCTTTCTATTCAGGTTGTAAGTCTTGAAATGGCCAAGAACACATTCGGTGATAAATTCCCGGAAGATCTCAGATTCAGCCACCATGACAATTCACCAAAGAATTATTATATCGCTTATGCATTCGGAACAGGTCAGAGCCCGTTCCCGATGATGGATTATCGTACATATTTCGGCTGATCGCATATATATGATAATACAGGCTTCCCTGTCGTTTCCCGGCAGGGAAGTTTTTTCTGACTTCAGTGAAGTTTTATTATTGCAAAATAATCCTTTGTATATTATACTGTTTATAGGAGGGCAGTAAGACTGCCGGAAGGTATTTTGACAATGAACGGAGGAACTATATGTATAAAAATTATTTATTTGACCTTTACGGAACGCTTGTAGATATCAATACCGATGAATGGTCTGATGAGATCTGGGATAAAATGGCGCTTATCTATACTCTTTCAGGTGCACCGTATACCGGAAAAGAGCTTCATAAAAACTATGACAGGCTTGTTCAGGAAGAAAAGAAAAAAATACCCGAAAGCAAATATACAACACATCCTGAACCTCTTGTCGATAATGTTTTCATCACCCTTTACGAGCAAAAAGGGGTAAGCTGTGATCATGAAACAGCTGCATATACCGGAAGAGTTTTCCGTGCTCTTTCAATAAAATTCATCCGTCTTTATGACGGTGTACATGAGCTTTTCAAGGCAATAAGGGATAACGGAGGAAGAATCTTCCTTTTGTCAAATGCTCAGAGGATCTTTACTGAGCCGGAAATCAGAATGCTCGGAATATATGAGGAATTTGAATATGTTATGATTTCCTCGGACGAGGGTACTGCTAAGCCGGACCGTAAATTCTATGAATGCATGCTGAATAAATTCAATCTTGATCCGAAAGAAACTATTATGATCGGCAACGATTATATTACAGATATCAAAGGTTCCTATGACGTTGGTATTGATTCGCTTTATCTTGACACTGATATCTCTCCCGAAATAAAGGGTGAACTTCTTGCTAAGTACAAGATAATGAGCGGCAGCCTTTTTGATGCAAGAAAAGCTCTTTTCGGAAAATAAATATGATCTGCGATAAACCTCATCATGATCTCAAAACGCAGAATAATCTGCCGGAATCCATGTTTTCGCATACATATATGTAAAAATTACAGGAATTCAAAAAAATACGGAGTATGACTGGACTCTCAGCCATGCTCCGTTTTATTTTTTTACCGGTATTCTTCTGTCATATTCCATCAGCAACACATATCTCATCTATCCCGTATCTGAGCAAAAGCTCCACTGCTTCCTGATCAATCCTTTCGCCCGGCATAATCACAGGGACTCCCGGAGGACAGGGACAGGCTGTGTCAGCAGCGATCCTGCCCTGTGCATTGATCGTCTTTACCCTGACGTGTGAGCACAGCATCGCTTTTCGCAGAGAGATCACCTTTTCCGGCATTGAAAAACTGTACGGCTGTTCATTGCTGACGCTGCTTTCCGGCATATCTTCAATGGCAGACTCTACACGCTGAAAATCTCTTTCACTGTTGAACGGCGTACAAAGAAGAACTGCATTTTCCCCGTCGCAGAATTCACAATCAATTCCATGGGCTTCAAAATACTCAAGCTGAGCTTTTTCTCCCCTTATTCCGCATAAAGCTGTATTAAATGTAAGTCTGAGCGGATCGCAGCTTCCCTGAGGCTGTACAATACCCTTTCTCAGTGCAGCTTTTCTGATTTCTCCAACACGTTTTTCACAGTCTGCATATGCCTTTTTGCCATCACCGTAAAGCATATAGTCAACGCAAAGATCAATAGATGCCATTATCACATAGGACGGGCTTGTCGATCCGAAAAGCGACATATCGGATCTCGCATTTTCTGCAAGCCTTTTATTTCCGGTATTCAGAACAGCTCCGCCTGTCATTACAGGCATAGTCTTGTGCAGTGAACAGGCTGACATATCTGCTCCAAGTGCTATCGGATGAAGTTTTTCTTTCATAAAGGCAAGGTGAGAACCATGGGCATTATCTACAAGCAGTATTGCTCCGTTTCTGTGGCAGATATCCGCAATTGCCGAGATATCGCAGAGCTCGCCGTAATAGCTCGGGGATGTAATATAGCAGGCTGTGATATCATCATTTTCCTCAAATGCTTTTTCAATGTCTGACGGCTCTGTTCTTCCGGTGTAAGAGCTGCTGCTGTGAGGACAGATCCATAATGGTTCTATTCCGAGCAGCGCACAGGCATTGACGGCACTCCTATGTGCATTTCTTGCGCAAAGCAGTCTGCCTCCGCTTCTCAGTGCAGCTCTGAGCATTGCCTGAATAGCAAGGCTGCAGCCTCCTGCTGATATAAAAGAATCCTCAGTTGAGTACAGCTGCGAAAGCTTTTTTTCGCACTGTCTTATTATTCCGTTTGCCTCAAAGAGTGCATCTGTATCCGGCAGTTCGGTCAGATCAAGCTTTAATAGTTCCGGCGGAAGAAATGAGGAGCATTTGTGCCCCGGTGTATGAAATGACGAGCGCCCCTGAGCTGAATGTTCCTTTAGCCGCTGATAGAGCGGTTTTCTGTTTTCCATTGCTCAGCCTCCGTTTTTAAGATCTTCAAGCACAATTTTTCTCATATCAGACGCAAGGTATAGAGAGCCGAATATGACGAGTGCACTTCTGTCATCAAGCTCAGACAGTGCTTTTTTATATGCTTCGGTATTGCTGCTGCATCCGGCCACATTGCTGCAATACGGCATGATAACATCACGAAGCTCTGAGCTGCTCATTTTCCTCGGATTTGAAGGCTCAGTTGTAAATATCATATCAAAAAGCGGAGCAATACAGGACAGAGCACTTCCTACATCCTTATCGGCGAGCATTCCGACTATTCCGATTTTTCGTTTGCCGTCAAGATATTTCCCGACCGCTTCTGAAAGTGCCGCTGCGCCGTCAGGATTATGTGCGCCGTCCAGAAGTATCAGCGGCTTTTCCGACAAAAGCTCAAGTCTTGCAGGAAAGCCGGTTTTTGCAAAACCTTCTGCAATTGCTGCATCAGATATTTTCAGTCCTCTGTCTTTCAGTGCAAAAACAGCCTCAAGTGCAGTAACGGCATTTCTGACCTGATGATCACCAATAAGCCGGATCCTCAGTTTCATATCTTTATAGATAAATTCTGTTCCGCTGATATCAGAAAAAACTATCTCCGCATTATCTGCATCTGCTATGATCAGGCGGTTGTTTTTTTCTGCTGCCTTCTGCTTTATTACCTTCATTGCTTCGGGCTGCTGTTTTGCATATGCCACACAGATTCCACCGGGCTTGAGGATACCGCACTTCTCGGCAGCAATCTGAGCGTATGTATCTCCGAGTATTTTAGTATGGTCAAGTGAAACTGATGTTATGATATTTACAAGCGGAGTACTGATAACATTAGTTGCGTCAAATCTTCCCCCGAGTCCGGTTTCAAGAACGACTACGTCACATTTCTCCATTGAATACCAATGTACAGCGATCGCAAACACAAATTCAAATTCGGTTATTATCTTACCCTCTGCACGCATATCCTCTGTAATGGGGAACAGCTTTTCAACGATTCCGGCAAGTGTTTTTTCAGGGATCATTCTTCCGTTTATCATAAATCTTTCCCGGAATTCAAGCACATACGGTGAAATGAACAATCCTGTTTTATATCCTGCCGCCGAAAGCACTGATGAAACAAGTGCACAGGTGCTGCCTTTTCCGTTAGTGCCGGCTGTATGAACAAAGCTCAGGTTTTTTTCAGGCGAACCCGTTCTTCTGAGCAGTTCAGAAATACGTTCAAGCCCTGGTTTTATTCCGAATGTAAGCAGTGAATTTATTTTTTTTACAGCTTCATTATATGTCATACTGATTCTCCTGTTAATTTAATGTTACCACTCAATTATATCCTATTCCCGAAAATTATTCAACCACCGGCAGCGGCAGCGTGACGGCAGCATGACGGCAGCGTGACGCTGCACCCTTGATTCACGTCTTTTATAGCCTGAAAAAGTTTTTCTCCGGCACCGCCCGGCTTTTTGAGCCTGAACTGCTGATATCCTTTCTGCTAAAAACTCCCAGAATTATTTTA
>ONRO01000384.1 GCA_900320235.1 uncultured Eubacteriales bacterium | reverse complement strand
TTTTTTCAATGTGTTTTTCATTCTCATTTCTCTGACCTCCGTTTTCAAAGTATTTTAATATTCCGGCGAGGTTTACGCCATTTTACAACCGGCTGTTTATAACAATTACATCCGGTATCTCAGACGTTTTTCATGCTCAGGGATATCCTGCCCTTTTCAGCATCGACTGACAGAACACGCACCTTTATGACATCCCCGACGCTCAGCACATCTGACGGGTGCTTTATTCTTTTTTCGCTTATCTGGGAAATATGCACAAGTCCGTCCTGATGAACCCCGATATCGACAAATGCTCCGAAGTCAATTACATTACGCACAGTACCGACTATTTCCATACCTTCTTTAAGATCCTTGATGTCAAGCACATCTGTCCTCAGAAGCGGCGGCGGAAGCTCGTCACGGGGATCTCTGCCGGGCTTTGTAAGTTCCTTCAGCATATCCTCAAGCGTCGGCACACCGACACCGAGTTTTTCCGCTGTATCTGCAAGTCCCATACTGTGCACCTTTGCTTCAAGCTCGCCCAGCCTTCCCTCTCTTATATCATCGCTTGTATAGCCGCAAAGCTCAAGAAGCTTTTTTGCTGCCGCATATGATTCCGGATGAACCGCTGTATTATCAAGCGGCTCGCTGCTTTCCGCAACACGCAGGAAGCCTGCACATTGTTCAAATGCCTTCGGACCGAGCTTTGATACTTTTTTCAGCTCATTTCTTGATCTGAAAGCTCCGTTTTCTTCCCGGTAGGCTACGATATTGCCGGAAACAGTTTTGCTGATGCCTGCAACCCTCGAAAGCAGTGCCGGTGATGCTGTATTCAGGTCAGCACCTACTGTATTTACGCAGTCCTCAACAACTCCGTCAAGTGCTTCGCTGAGTCTTTTCTGCGGCATATCATGCTGATACTGTCCTACACCGATAGCCTTCGGCTCAATCTTTACAAGCTCTGCCAGAGGATCCTGAAGTCTTCTCGCAATAGAAACAGCACTTCTCAGCGTCAGATCAAGCTCCGGCATTTCAGCAGCCGCAAGCTTTGAAGCGGAATACACAGATGCACCTGCCTCGCTTACAACCATATAGGAAACCTTATCATTGATTTCACCGATACATTCAGCGGTAAACATTTCTGTTTCCTTAGAAGCTGTTCCGTTTCCTATTGCTATTATTCCGGCATGGTATTTATGTATCATGTTTTTAAGAATCGTCTTTGATTTTTCTATCTGTGCCTTGCTGTGTGTAGGATAGATGACGGATGTATCAAGCACCCTTCCCGTTTTATCAACGACCGCAAGCTTGCAGCCTGTACGGTAACCGGGGTCAAGTCCGATAGCTGTATATCCCTTTACAGGAGGCTGCATAAGGAGATTGCGGAGATTCAGTGCAAAAAGTCCGATAGCCTGTTCATCCGCCTTTTCAGTCATTTCGTTCCTGATCTCGTTTTCAACAGACGGGAAAATAAGCCTTGAATATGCATCTGCAATAGCTTCCCTTACCATTCCGGAAAGCTCTCCCTTTCCTGTTATGAGCAGTCTTTCTATGATATCCGTACATTTTTCGGCAGGAATATCAAGTCCCACCTTCAGAAAGCCCTCTCTTTCTCCCCTGTTTATTGCAAGAAGTCTGTGACCGGCTATCTTTGAAACAGGCTCGCCGTAATCATAGTAATTTCTGTATACGCTGTCCTTTTCCGCATCGGAAGCCTTTGTCCTGATAAATGCATTCAGTCTTATTATATTCCTGACACGCTTTCTTATCTCTGCATTATCAGATACATTTTCTGCAATAATATCCATTGCGCCGCTGATTGCTTCTTCAACAGTTTCAACACCCTTTTCCGCATCGATGAATTTCTCAGCTTCTTTTTCAGGATCTTCGCTGCCCTGTGCAAAAATAAGATCAGCAAGAGGTTCAAGACCCTTTTCCTTTGCAACAGAGGCTCTTGTTTTTCTTTTCGGACGGAACGGACGGTAGATATCTTCAAGCTCGGCAAGTGTTTCGGCCTTTTCAAGAGCTGCTGAGATCTCATCAGTCATTTTTTCCTGCGCTTCGATGAGAGCATATACCTCCTCACGGCGCTTGTCGAGTCCTCGCAGATATTCAAGCCTTTCGCTCACTGCTCTGATCGTCTGATCGTCAAGAGTACCGTGCATTTCCTTGCGGTATCTTGCGATAAACGGGATCGTATTTCCCTCGTCAAGCAGGTTGATGATATTCTGAGCATATTCTTCCTTGATAGAAAACTCTTCCCCGAGTTTTTTTGCATAATCCATAAATCAGGCTCCTTAAAAAAGTTTTTCAGGCGCACCGCAAAAGCTGTATACTTCACGATCACCGGTTCAACGGGCAGAGAATATACCCTGCTCATTTTTCTCATAGTATTATCTTCTGTACAGGCTTCAGCCATACATACAGCTCAATATGTAAATCTGAACTGTTCATCATGTCCGACAGATGTAACTGTGAGAACATAATCATCTGAAGCTGTTCCC
>ONRO01000216.1 GCA_900320235.1 uncultured Eubacteriales bacterium | reverse complement strand
GTAACGAACATATCCTCAGGGTTTTTTGAGCATATTGCGGCATTGGCAGCCGTCAATATTTCAGATGGTGACTTTCCCATTTTTGCATAATTGGCGAGTATGATCTTTGATGCCATCATAAACAGTGCGGCAGGAATGCCCTTGCCCGAAACATCAGCCATTACAAGGCAGAGATGATCGTCATCCACTAGGAAAAAGTCATAGAAATCGCCGCCGACTTCCTTTGCCGGGTCCATTGAAGCGTAAATATCAAATTCCGTTCTTTCCGGGAAGGGAGGGAAAATACCGGGCAGCATACTCTCCTGAATCTTTGTAGCAAGGTTAAGCTCCGTAGAGATACGCTCCTTCTCAGCCGTCACCTTCGTCAGATCATCCACATATTTTACGATACGCTCCTCCATATGATCTATCGAGGAGGCAAGAACTCCGATCTCATCATTGTTTCTGACTTCATCTGACAGCTTTTTCTCAGGCAGGTCATTTTCGTGTGAAAAGCGGCTTGCCTCTAAGGTTATCTTTGTAACAGGGCGCAGAAAAACACGATGAAGATATATGCTCTGACCTATGATAACTAGTATCATCAATGCGATCATCACAACGAGTATCCTGACGATATATCTGTTTCTGACATGAACAAGATTATCCATCTGCCGCTGAACACACAGGATAGCAGTCGTTTTGCCGCCGGCATCCTTTATCGGAACCATTGCCGTAATATGAGGATCTGTCTCGATATATCCCTTATCCCGTATCACAAGCTCCTGATCGGATCCACCCTCGTACAGCTTACGGTATTTTTCCATATATTCCTCGTTTGTTGTATCACGGACAAAACCAAATTCATATCGGGTGTAATCGCTGTTTTCATTTATAGTGGAAAAAAGAAACGTGATATGCTTATAATCGCTCAGATCAGGACGGATAACATATATGAATGTTGAGCCTGACGAATTGCACAGCCGTTCCATTGATTCAAGAGCTGCAATATACTCTTCAGTAGTTCCGCCGCTTGCGGCATAATCCTCGATCTTGCTGACATCAAATTCCATAACAGCAGTATTCGCAGTACGGAAGGCACCGTCTGAATACTGATCAAGAAGGGCATCGGTAAAATTCCGGAAGCCCATTATACTTACTATCACAGAAAAAACGATAATAAGTATTACTATGCCAAATACGCTTTTAAGAATAATACTTACTTCAGGCTTATTATTCTTTCTTTCTGCGGTATTATTGTTTTCTCCCACAGACTCACCTCCCGTAGCAATTTTGCTCTGCTGATTCATTCAATAGTAAGTATATCTGTAAAGCCTGTGATCTCAAAGATTTCCATGATCTGTTCACTGACGTTAATCACCTTCATTGAGCCCTGCCTGTTCATCGTTTTCTGTGCAGAAAGCAACACCCGAAGTCCTGCTGAGGAGATGTACTCAACCTTTGCAAGGTCAATTACAAGCCCGGTAATGCCGTCATAGGATTCCTTCAGGATCTCTTCAAGCTTTGGTGCTGTCCCGGTGTCAATTCTGCCGGTAATGGTGAGTATGAGCTTGCCTGCATCTTTTTTGCTTTCGATTGTCATAATAATAATCTCCTTGTTATTTATTTTGAATCTTTGAGGTATCATATAATCAGAATTCTGCGCCGAAATTCTCCATAGAATCTATAACTACAACACAATCAGGATCAACATGCTGCATTACAAAATACATCTGCTCCTCCGGAATGGCTACACAACCGCCTGTGCGGGGCTTTCTGTTGCCTAAGCAATGCAGAAATATGGCAGAACCCTTGCCGGCTGTGCCTTCTTCATTATAGCTGATATTCAGGCAGTATTGATATTCATACTGATAATCCATAATATGCTCGCTGTCATCTTTTTTCAGATCGGGATAATCGTTAATGCTTACCATCTGATTATACATTATATCACTGTCGCCTGACCAATAGGTATCCTCGCCGACCTTTGTGTAGTTCATAGCGCAGCCGGGATCATCCGCAATACCAAAGGCTTTTGTAAAGTGAAATGTTCCTACTGGAGTCCTGGCATCTCCCTCTTTGGTTTTGCCTAAGCCCTCCTTACCAATGAAGCCCGGCGTGGTCATGATCATCTTCCATTTGCCGCTTTCGTCCTTCTCGTGCATAGAGATCCAGGCGGTTGACCTCTCATAGCCGGCTACGACAAATAGCTGCTTTGCATTCTTTGCAGCGTCAAGCTTTGTGACCCACTCAGGTGAATCCTCTGCCTCCAGAGAAAGGCGCTCCATCGGTGTTGTGAACAGAGCTGTCTGTGAGGTCGTATCAGATTCAGTCTGTGAAACTGTTTCGGTCTTTGATGTTGTGCTCGTCTGTGTATCTGAGCTGCTGCAGCCGGAAAGTGCTGCCGCCCCGGCGATAAACAGTACCGCTGTAATTCCTGCTAAAATTTTTTTAACTTTCATATTTATTCTCCTTTATTACTTGATATTAATCATCATAAATTCAATGATTGATCTGTTTTTCTGACATAGATTTTTATGCGTCAGGATCTCCTCCGAAGTTTTCGAGGGAGTCAATGGTTATTTT
>ONRO01000213.1 GCA_900320235.1 uncultured Eubacteriales bacterium | reverse complement strand
AGCAGCCGCAGTACGAGCAACAGCAGTATGAGCAGCCACAGTATGAGGAGCAGCCTGTTTATAGTGAGCAGGAATATGAACAGCCGCAGACGGTTGAACCGCAGCCGCAGCAGAATGTATATCATTCTGAGCATACAGCATATGTTCCGGCTGAAGATGAAAAGGAAAGCGATTTTGATCCGTATGCAGCTGCCGGAAAAAAGGATGATTTTGATCCGTATGAGGCTGCAAAGAATTTTAAGTTTGAAAAGAAGGAAGATTCGGAAAACTCTGAACAGGAACCGGAAGAATCACCGAAGGATCTTAAGGGTATTCTTGCAAAATATCAGAATACAAAGGATCATACATATGAATATGATCAGAATACGTTTTCAGCAAACAAGCAGACATGTAAGCTTGCTGTTCTGGGAATAACATTCTGGGTACCGTTTGTTGCAGCAAAGGATTGCGGAGCAGCAAGATTCTATGCAAATCAGGGTCTGCTGATATTTATTATCGAAGTGATACTACTCATCCCTGAGCTTATCTTTACAGGAATCATAGGCGTTGGTCTTACACTCGGCGCTCAGATAATTGTAGGTATTCTTCTTGACCTTATCATCACAGCAGTTATTTATTGTGTACCGATATTTATGATAGTGACTGCATTTAAAAATATTGATCAGGGCAAGGTAAAGGATGTTCCGTTTGTAGGAAAATTCAGAATTCTTAAATAAAAAAACAAGCTTCCGTAAGCATTCGGCCTGCGGAAGCTTTATTATATTCAGAATGAAGGGACATTCTCTGAATGAGAAAAAACAAACTGTATTTCAGGATGATCGTTTTTGAGTTTTCTGAGAGTTTTAAGAACGTTGATGTAATCTTTCGGATAGAACTGAAGCTTGAGAAGTTTGTTAGTCGGTTCTGTTTTACCGGACAATGCGGTTTCGTCAATGGAAGCATCTGCTGCGAGAAAGATGTTTTTTTCAGTCAGGAAAAAACCTGCCATTGATTTTGCATGTCCTGAAATATCAACTGCGAGTACTGTTCCGTCGCCGAAAACGTCAAAAACCCATTTAAAATAGTCGGATAAAAAGCTTTTTCCGCTGAACAGACCTGCGGCAGATCTTGGGATTTCAGCAGATGGCAGGGTAGAGGAAATTATACCGTCAGACGGATCGGCAAGCCATAATATGCTGAGAACCTGCGCAGTTGAAATAATTTCATATCTCGGGAGAAGCTTCAGACCAGCGCAGCATTCAGGATCACAGTGAGTCAGAAGCACCTTTTTAATACAGACCGGATCAAGCTTATCTGCAAGCAGACGAGCTTTTATGGAATCGTCGTCAGTAAAGGACAGCTTGTGTTTTGATGTAAGTCTTGAATATGATGTAGCGTTTGTGCGCATTGTCTTGCTGCAGCCTGTATTGATGAGAATAGTGCCGAATTTTTTATGCTCGGTCAGAAAAACATTTACAGGAAGTTTTTTTATTCCATCGCTGCAGCCTTTATAAAGCTCACTGAAATCGAATTCCTCATAACCGCAGATATATCTTTTAAAGCTGATTATCTTCTCCATAATACTTCTCCGTTATAATATTGCAAATAATGACTAAAAAAACCATTTTCAGGGGAAAATAGCACTTTTATATAATATTTTATAATAAAATAAGGAAAAGTCAAGGAAAAATACGATTGTTTTGAAAAATAACTGTTGAAAAATTCTTTAAACTTTGATATTATTAGAATGGTATTTTAAAATTCAAAGAGAAAAAGTGCTTTGATGATCATGCCGATGTCCTTTTTTTTTCAGGACTTGGTATCAGAAAGAAAGGAGAGTGCAAGATGAATAACAGTAATTCTCTTGTAAAACGACTTATGGCAGCTATTGCAGCGGGTACGCTTCTGATTGCTGTTCCGATGTCCGGATGTAATTCCGGAAATAAAGAAAACGAAAAAGAAAAAAGCTCAGCTTCCACAGCTTCAAAGGAAGCTTCTGATGAAAAGAAAACAGATAACGATATTGTAGCAAAATCACCGCATTATTCTATTCCTTTCAGCGTATTTGACTATCTTTATAATTATAATTATACTACATTTGTCAGCACCTATGGCTCAAGTATGCTTGATGATTCAAAGGAGCTTGATGAGCAGTATTATGATGAAAGCAATAAAATAACCTGGCATGATTATTTCCTTCAGT
>ONRO01000264.1 GCA_900320235.1 uncultured Eubacteriales bacterium | reverse complement strand
TTCTGATCTGCTGTGCCGTCAAGCCTGATATCATTTACATTACAAACCCATTCAGCTGACTGCGGATCATCATCTTTGTATGAATAAAGCCTCATCAATGATTCTGCTCCGGCTGGTATACTATTATTTCTGTCAGGTTTCCATTCCTTTCTGACAGTTACAGAAACTGATCTGACCCTATTTCTGATAACAACAGTATTTCCTTCGCCGAATAATGCATACTGATTATTATCTGTGGGATATTCTACATAATATCCTTCGATGCTGCTTATTTCCCGGACAGCATATTTTATCGGCTTATCCCTTGTCCCCTCAGAATACTTCGGAAGATTATGAAATACTGCTGTTCCGGGTCTGTCCTCTCCATTGATATCCGTTCTGTTATCAAGCTCAACGCACGGAATGTTTTCAAGCTTTACAAACTTTCCGTTTTCTACCTTGCCAAGCTCAAAGATAACTTTTTTACCTGAGGGCCATCCGACAGCTGTTCCGCATGGACTTACCCATCTCTTCTCAGCTGAAAGATCTGTTGTTTCTCTATGATACTTGTTAATAAGTGTGATTGATTTAAGCTCATTTTCTGTCAGATCGGTCCGGGTTATCCTGAATTCTACGCCATACACCTTTTCAGGATTATTACCGTTTTCATCATATACTGTCAGCTGAGATTTGCCAAAATCTCCTGTTCTTCCGTTATTCCATTCGTAACTGCCGCTCCATCTCCAGTCAGGATTATCGTTCAGTATATTTTCATTTCCTCTTTCAACAAGAAGGAATTTTCCTGCTTCATCATCCTCGGCAAGCCCTATTCCTTCCAGTCTTAGCCCGTTTTCTTTTGCTTCAATTGAAGCATAGCTTATATTCTCAAACGCCGGATCAATTATTTTTATCTCTTTATTATTCTCTTTAACAGTTTTCATTATCGGCATATATTTCTTTATGCCGTCCTTTTTTTGCTCATAATAAAGCTGAAAACTAAGTTTATTCTTTTCTGCAGCTGAAAGACTGCAATTGCCGTCAATCTCTTTTTTTACACTTATTCCTGCACTTTCCGGAACATTTCTGACGGTTATTATATCATCATTATGAAATATATAATTATTATAATCCACGCACGAGGGATTATTTGTAAGTGTGAATTTATAACAATAGAAATTTTCATTATGAGGTGATCTGTATTTTACAGTTGCTCCATTTTCAGATCGGCGCTCCGGTGTCTTTATTTCTCTCAGCCCATAGGTAGTATCATATTCAAGGTTCAGACCATGAACTGTATTTGTAAGCTCTACATTAGCGTAACCATCGCCATAGTTTTTTCCTTCAATCGTCAGATTGCCTGTTGTGAACGTTATTATTTTACCCTTTTCAGGATTATCGATGTTTCCGCTGCCTGTTGGTGAATACTTATCCGCATATACAACCGGCTCCCAGTCATTGATGGTATTGCCTGTCGCTCCTCTTTTATATCTGAAAAGCTGAAATACAGCTCCGTTCAGACCTGATTCCATATGTCCGCTTTCATATTTTTTTATAAATACCGACGGGACAGAAGCATACGAATATGACGAGCCCTCAAGGCTTATTTCATCCGTTTTTGTTTTTTCATATCCCAGCATTGTAACAGTGTTCTCTGCTGTTATAATGCTGCTGTTTTCCCGGGAAATTACTGTTGCCTCATATTCTATTATCACATGGGTCTTGTCTGGTATTGTAAACCGTCCCACATTTCCCGAATAATCATAGGAAACTTTTCTGTTTTCCGGCTCTGTTCTGATTTCTATGGTTTGATAATCAACTGATATATTTGTACTGTAACTATCTTCTGCAACATAGTTTTTTCCGCCGTTGAGCTCTGCTTTCTCTTTATTTATATCCACCCTGTAACTGATTATATATCTGCTTATATTTTTCCCGGGGATAAGCTGATCTGTCTTTGTTCTTGTATTATCAGTATACTCTGCATAATGCTCGGATCTCTTTTCGACAGGTGTAAAATCATTTCTGCTTTTCATTACGATCCTTGCCTGTGCACTTTCTCCACGACAGCTTGCTGTATTGAAAAATACTGCTTCACCTGTTTCAGAAGCTGATGTCATGCTTTCTATCTTTTTAAGTGCTTCTTCGTTCTTTGCTGTCAGCCAGTATTCAACACCGTAGAATTTATAATAATTATTATTCTTATCCTTTGGTATTTCATTCATGGTAAAACGTATTCCGTAATCTGTTTCTTCCTCTGTCAGATACTGTCCTTCACTTTCTTTTACTGTCTGACAGATTCCAAGCTCCTGTTTCAGCCAGTCATATTCTGTTATCCCTCCGTATTTTGTATAAAACCAGTTATCCCATGTATGGGGCTTTCCGTCGATATAATAATCTCTTTCCGAGATCTGTTTTTCCTGATGAGGCTTGTATAGTTCAAACACGCTTGTATCAAAATAATCTTCTATTACAAGCGGTGTATCAGAATCAATACCGCATACAAGAACCTGGAAATAGTATACGGGATAAATATGTCCGTTTCTGACCATGTTTGTACCGGCTGACTCAGATGATGAGGCATCTCTCAGAACTCTTTTATATACTCCGACCGGATATGGCGCAATCTTTGCAACATCATATACTCCCTCAATATCTGCCCAATTAAGATGCTCATAATACCATGTATTATTGTCATATTTCCGTATATTCTGCTGCTTTGCATGCTGAGCCCACTCCTCAGGAAATTTTGTTCTGAGCTTTATCGTTATCGTCCGTTCTGTTTTGCCGTCTGACGGACTGTTCAGTCCACCGTGGGTCATTTTTCTATCCTTATAGAATTCAACGGACAGCTTTTCAGCGTGCCATTTGTCGCTATGCCAGCTTTCTTCAGCAGTAAGCTTTCTCAGAGCTCCTGCCGGGTGTCTGTCAGGCTGCTGTTTTTTATCACTGAGGTTTCCGTAATTCAGTACAAATGTTTCATCTTCATAAAGTCCGGTAATTTCAATTGTATCAAGTGTTTCCTTATATAATGCACTCCCTTTTCCCTCAGGATCCAGCCATTTATAGGGAAGATAATCATCTCGCCAGGTAACCTCACCGTTTTTTGTTTCACTGTTCTGATGTTCTGTCAGTACCAGTCTGCTGCGATCATATGCATCATTACTGAGATGTATCTTTATCTCCCATGTCACAGAGTCAGAACTTTGCTCCGATACCTTTTTTGAAATCCCGAGATTGTTTCCCACCGGGTTTAATACCTCATATGCCGAATCAATTCCACCTTTGCCTGCAGCTGTGTTTTTCACTACAACTGAACTTGTTCTGCCATCCATATTTACTGTCGTCCGGTATCTCAGAACATATTTGTACACCTGATCCGTCTGCGGTATATGGTATGTCCAGCTTTTATCTGTTTTCGGATCAATGCCGAGTTCATCCCATGTGATAAATCTGCTCTCTTCAAGATTGCTGTCACAATAACATAGTATCTCTACTCCATCGCCGTAATAGGCTGAGATATCGCTTACGCTTTTATCAATTGTATCCGTAATATCAGTTCCTGAGAGCGGATATATACAATCCTTATTCGTAACTATCTGCCAGTCAATATTATAATACGGTATTCCGTTGCGTCTCTCGGCTTTAACTGATGTGCTGTCTTTCACAAGGTCGGAAAACTCAACTACACTTTCATAATGGGTCGCTGTATTATCTGCGGTATAGGAGTCGCCGTAGATCCTGGCGGTATTCCCTGTTTCTTCAAAAGTCGCATTTCCGCTGTGTGCGATCTTTTCAGTATCCACATCCGCTGAATATGAAAAAACCAGCCTGTCTTTATCATTCATTGCAGGTATATTAACTGAAAAAGTGTTTCCTGTCCTTG
>ONRO01000207.1 GCA_900320235.1 uncultured Eubacteriales bacterium | reverse complement strand
TTTCAGCATATTGCCGCTTTTGCTCATAAGACGTTTCAGATCATCACCATAGAAAATAATATCAAAAATAACAGTAAGGGCAATTGCAACAAAGGTAGTTTCAGCCGCTGTGATCAGCCATGAAAAAACATCAGATGCCGCAACATTGAAGCAAAGTCTTGAAATACCGTTTGTCAGTATCAGAACAGACATGAAAATAATTGTATGCTTTGCAAAGTGCCATACAGGTCTTTTCAGAACATTTCTTGACATATAGAAAACATACTGTATCGTTCTGAAAACATTTGCCACAAGAGTTCCTATTGCAACACCAACGATACCAAAGGTGAACACACAAGCAACTGATATAACGATATTAAGAATTGCCTCCATGAATGCGCCGTTTCTTGTCTGCTTGAAATGGCCTGCAACAGTTACAATATTCTGATACGGTATCCTGATACAGCTGAATGCGCCGGCAATAGAAATAATGACAGCAAAAACAGGCTGATAATACAATTCTCTGTTTGCGACATTCGGATCGTGTTCTGAATACAGAACAGCAAAGGATACAAACACGACAGTCATTACAGAATACAGAACAGATACAAGTGAAAAGACAATAAGCTCATAAATACGGAAATTCTTCTCCATGAGATCATATTCTTTTCTTGCATACATATTTCCGAAGGCAGCGCCAAAGCCGTTGATAAAGGTATTAACAAGCTTTCTCATGCCTATAATTATCATATTGTGTGTGGTATAAACCGATACAAGCGCCATATCAGAAGCGCAAAGGGTCAGCACCATGATATCGGTATTTGTATTTACAAAATTTGCCACCTCATGTCCGAGAGCGTCCCAGCGCTGATTAAGAGCTGTCTTGTCAGGCTTGACATCTTTTTTGAGCTTATATTTATGTTTTGCATATAGATTTATTACTATCGGATTTATCAGGAATACCAATGATGCTCCGAGCTTTATCCAGTGTATTGTGCAGTGATTATTGATAAGAATAATTGCAACGATCGTGTTCAGAAGCGTTGTGAATATCCTGATTATCGAAAATACACACTGTCTCTGATCTGCATTAAGGAGCATTTCATATGTAAATCCGAAGAAATATTCTCCGAAGGTTCCTATGCTGATTATCACAACGAGGGTCGCAGTAAACCAGAAATCAAAGCTTTTTTCCGGTTCAACGAAGTTCTGCATATATAATCCGAATCCCACAGCGAATACTATTGTCAGCCCTGTGAAAATAATGGCTATTTTTTTCATAAAGCTGCTCGTTGCCTTAATAATCGCACTGATCTTGTCAATATCATTTTTTGCAAGAGCCTTATACAGTGCTGCCCTTGTAACACCGCCGATACCTGCTTTCATCAGTGCAATACACGACAGAAACTGTGCAATCGCCTGAGTGATACCATTTGTAGCTGAACCGTAATCATTGTTGTTTATGATAAGATACGGCAGAACAAGTCCGCATATTACAGCTACGACCTCATACGCAAGTCCGGAAATCGTATTGATAAGTGCTTTTTTACTTCTCAATTTTTAATACACTCCTCATATCTACGAAGAAGCGGAAATCTGCTTTCAGACTCCCATAGCTTCCTTAAGGTAATTTACAGCTTTTTCACGTTCCCTGGCAATACGTTCATTCAGTTTTTCTCTTGAATAAGTTGTACTGCGGAAATATTCTTCCACTCCCTGCGCATTTTCTCTCTTAAGCTGCGGAAGTTCAAAGAAATCAAGAAGCTCCGTTACCTTTGTATTTCCTCTCGGAAGGGCAAGAAAATCCTTATTGAATATCAGTGACAGAGCCGTTCCGTGAAAGGTATCTGTAATTACGCAGTCTGCCTTTTTAAAATATGCGATGGCGTCAAGCGGATGCACCTGACCATGCGCATCGCACCATTTCAGATCATGCGGAAATGCAACAAGCTTTTTGCCCCTGCTTTCAGCAAATTTCCTGAGTGCCTTCTTATCCTCATCCGTAAACTTTGCCGCTGTTGAATATACAAGGATAAAATCTTCAAAAGGGCAGCTTCCCTCAAGTGCGCTGTATTCCTCCATCGGAAGAAGAAAGGTCGGGTCACAGAGTATTTCAATTGGCTTATCCGTATATTCTGAGATAAGCTTCTTTGAATAGCTGTCACGGACTGATATCCTGTTCATACACTGAAGGGCAAGCTCTACATAGGGTGCCTGTGCCATATCGTCCTCTGTTGCTGTATTAACTGAGGGTGCATATGAAATAATATTGCCCTCAAGTCCGCAGCCCCAGAAAATATCAGCCTTTCTGATTATCTCTCTTGAGACATTCCATATCTCATCGCTTCCGAGAACAAAGATATCCTGCTGAGAAAGCTCTTTCTGATTCATTCTGCAAAGCCTGAATCTTTTAAGACAGTTCTCAAAATTCTTATATTTCCTGTATTCAGGCGGTATTCTTTTGGGCTTTCCCATTTTGAGATATCTCAGTGACTTATCGATCATTATATTCCGGTTATTCTTGACGCCGGTTTTCAGGAAGGTCACCTCTGCCCCGAGCTGCTCAAGGGTATATTTAAGAGAATATGCCTGCAGAAAGCTTCCGCAGTTTGTGCTGTTATATACTGTTACAATACAAGCCTTCAATATTTTTTCCTCCAGCTTCTCAGCGGTGTTTTACTATTTCAAATGAATTCTCCTGATGAACATCTCCGCCGAGGGTAGCTACATCATAGGGATCAATACCGTTTTTAAAAAGTACATAGGGCATTGCAACCTGATCCCTTTTTATATGATTCCTGAACTGATCCCACCACTGCTCCATTATTTTTATACATTCCGGATTATGATGTTCCCTGACGAGGATATCACATGTGATAAGACCGTAATTTTCCGGAAATCCCTCTGACCTGAGCTTTGAAACATATGAATCTATGCTTTCATCCGTATCCTTTTTCAGAGATTTGCAGAATCTTGCCTCTTCATAGGCACAGGTTCTCTGAGAATGTCTGAAATGGCTGAAGCCGTGAGCTGACATCCTGTTGACATGCTCTGTAAAATCCGTGCACACCCTGATATTTCCGTCAACATAAATCGAATACTTATGATCCTTGAATACCTTATGGGGATTCATCTTAAAGAAACGGTTTTTCTCTGCGGGAGTCAGTCCCTTTATTTCTTCAAAGGAATCTGCATCTATTCTTTTCCATTTGGTATTTTCCGGAAGTTCAAAATCCGTCACCGCATAATAATCTATATTATCCGGCTCAACGATCGGCTCCTGAATACTGTCATAGTTTCCTATGATGCAGGTATATACAGCGATACGTTCATCGCTGAAATAATCAGTATCTGATCTGTCGTTTTTTGCTGTGGGCAGGTTTTTATAAACGAGTGCACCCCTGCCCTTTCCTCTGATTTTATCTCCCGCCCTGAGAAGGGTATCGGAGAAGCTCCTGTTTTTCCTGATATGCTCTCTCAGACCAAGGCGGTAGATCTTTCCCTCAAGAAGCTCTCTTTTTTCCCTGACGAGTATCTTCAGGCTTTCATTATATTCAATATAGAGCTTTTCAAGCTCTTTGTCCATATGATACATTATGCTTCACTCCTTTCACTGATTCTCTTCTTTTCATATCCTCAATAGCCATTGTGATAACAAGAAGCGGTATCAGAACATATAATCTGAAATAGGTAACCTGTCCCCATTCCATGAGCATAAGTGTGAAGAAGAAGATCACTCCGAGGAAATTCCATTTTGATTTCATAAAATCCGTGCTAAGACGCAGCTTGAAGAAATCGGTTTTCGGAGTTTTCTTCCTGAAATATCCGAACAGGTTATTAAGATAGAACCAATAATAAGCACAGAAGCCTACAATACCTAAATCTGCCAGAAGCTCCATATAATTGTTGTGGGCATATACATTCCATTTATTGTAATTCATAAAGGAATAATATCCTACTCCGTTGAACCAATGTGTCTTGAAAACATCCCCGGCAATTACGATAAGCTCCTTACGCTGATCTGTACTTGCGTCTGATTTTACGCCGAAATCAATATTCAGCATTTCTGAAACCACGACAAGTGTTTTTTCACCGATAAGCTTATACAGGAATTCGTTCGACATAATTATCCACATTGCAAAGCCTGAAATAAGCAGAAGTACAAATACTCTTTTCAGTCTTTTTGTAATACTTCCTCTGCCGGCAGAAACAAGATACAGAATGATGAATGCAAGTGCAGACACCAGAAGCACCTTGCGGCTTCCCGAGATGATAATATTTGCAAAGATAAACAATGCCGGAATATAGTATGACTTGCTGAAAACATAGGCAAGAAACAGAACCACACAGAATACAAGAGCAAACTGAGTCGTGAAATGGTTATAATTTACTCCCAGGCCTGTTCCGTACAGTCTTGTATCAAATTTTGAGATAAGTTCACCCATCGGTGTATGAATGAGTGCACGGATCGTTACAAATATTTCTGCTACAACCAAAGCTGTCAGCAGCCGCAGTCCGTCATTGCCCCGTCTTATATATTCATTAATGCTGTACGCCGATAGAATAACAGGAATATATGTATTGATAATAAGCTGCTTGATCATCGATAAATTACTTTGCTCTGACCACAAAAATGAGATCGAACACCAGAACACAACCAGTGTGTACCATATTATATATTTTCTGGCGTTATTTGTAAATCTGAAGAGGCTTATTTTCTGCTTGCTGAGCAGGAAATATGCAAAAACGATCACAGTAATGCCCAATGACAGAATATCATCATATCCTGTATTTGTATGAAATCCAAGCTGCATAAGCAGCAGCAGCCAGAGCATTACATCATCTGTCCTGAATCTCAGCTTCATTTAATCACCCCGATCCGTCTGTGCTTTTTCTTCATTATTCACGCATTCTTCATGACAAAGATCAGTCAGAAGCCTTGCATACTCCCTCATCATATATTCTTTTTTTTGTCCGAGTGCGGATGAATAATCACTGATATTTTTTCTGAGCTGTTCTATGTCATCAATATATCCGATAGTTTTTTCTGTTGCTTCGTCTGTTGTCAGGACTGTTCCCGATATAACATACGGGTAATTGAGGCTTTCATAAAGGCCCTCGAATTTCCTGCTGTATGAAAAAGGTATTGCAGCAACCCCGGAGGAATAAGCTGCAACTGTTGCATGCATTCTTGCACCAACAAATACATCCATTCCAGCAATATAGGATTTTGCCTGCATAGGGCTTTCAAAGAAAGGCGCTATGCGGACATTGCTGTATTTTTCCGCAAGGTCATTACAGATATACCAGTCATTATCTGCCACATCCCTTGAAGTCTTGTAAACAACATGCGGAATGAGATGAACTTTGTATTTTTTATCCTGAGAATATTTTTCAAGCAGTCTGTTTATATATTCAGGGTAGTCAACTGTAAGTCCGAACTGATTATTTCCTGTATAGCCGCCGTTCCACAGAAGTCCCGAAACATTTATTCCTATATTTATTACGCCGTCATCTGCCTGCTGTTTTTCATAGGGCAGAAAGAAGGCAATATCAGTTGTCAGGATCGGCTTTCTTTTTCCGAGCTTTTCTGCAACGGCTGCCGATTTTTCATCCCTTGCAAAAACCTCATAGCTCTTTTTTATTATATCCGCTGCCCAGCGTCTGCTAAGTGCCTTTTTGTACGGGCCGTAGGTCTGACTGCCGAGCACGAGCGGTGTTTTTCTTTTTATGACAGCCTTTTTATATATTGATCGCTTTAAAAAACGGCTCATACCATATATATCCGTAAAGCTGTCGCCTGCTGTGAAATCAAAAATGATATCACATTCATCAAAGGCTGCAAGCATTTTTTTGCGCACTGCGCTGTTTTTCCAGCTGAGACGCACAAAGCTGTAACTGAGTCTGTCAAATTCCGCCTTCAGGGGACGCTTATCATCTGCGCCCGAGAGGATCCTGACCTCAGCTTTCATATCATTGTTTTTGGCTATTTCATCAAGTATATACATAAAAGAGTAGGAAAGCGCACTGCATCCGAGGTTTCCCGAATGGAACGCAAGTCCTAAAACTCCGACTGTAATTGTTATCACATTTATCCCTCATTCATTAATCTCACTGATCAGTACACCAAGTGAAGCGATCAGGTTTTTATAATAGAATTCGCGTTTTTTCCTGCTGCTGCCCGATGCCGAATCAGTCGATACATCTTCCTTATGATACACCGCAAAATCCGGTGTATATACGCTTTTCAGTCCGTTTTTTATTAATCTTCTGTGCAGAATATCCTCTTCGCCGTACATGAAAGTACGCTCATCAAGTCCGTCAAAGCGGTCAGTATACTCACGGGAAAAGATCATAAAGCTCCCGTGAAGAGTCACATTTTCATATCTTCTGAAATGGTCGCATATCCTGCTGCGTTTTTTCTTCTTTTTGAATATCCTGCGGTAGATGATATAAACAGGTCTGATAAAAAGCTTTTGAAAAAGAAGAAAATTTTCAAAATCCTTTTTCATTTCCTGAGCCTGTTTTTTTGAAAGTGCCTGCATACGCTGCGGATTTGAAGTATATCTGCCGTCCTTTGTAAGTATCATAGGTCCGAGCACAGCAAAGCCGCTGTTTTTATATTCTCTGTCTGTTTTTTCAAGCATACCGTCCTCAAAAAGGACAATATCGTTATTGCTGAGAATAATATATCTGCAGTCAAAATTTTCCTTTGCATATCTGAATCCAAGGTTATTTCCCCTTGCAAAGCCAATATTTTCACTGCTTTTTATCACTGTGACATCGGGGTCACCGCTGTATTTTTCCTCAAGCACAGCCCCCGAGCCGTCAGGAGAAGCATTATCCACAACAATCACATGTATGCCTGCCCTGTCGTTATGCTCAAAAACAGAGCTGATACATTCTATCGTATCATCAACAGCCATGTAATGCAGTATAACAAATGCAATATCAAGCTTTTTCTTTTCCATATAATCTGATCACTTCTTCATATACGCCGTAGATATTTCCGGCATTGATCTCTTTTGTGAAATTATCTGCCACTCTTTTTCTTGCCCTTGCCGTTATTTCAGGAAGGCTGTCCCTGCTTTCAAAGACTCTTACAATACAGTCCCTGAGAGAAGACACATCCTCCGAACGGTAGAGAAAGCCGTCTTTTCCGTCTGTTATTATTTCAGGGTTTGCTCCGGAATCAGACGCAATTACCGCAAGCCCTGTATACATATGCTCAACAGTTACTCTGCCGAAAGCCTCGTTTCTTGAACATACAAAGGCTCCCTCGTATTCAGGCAATATCTCATTAAGTTTATCAGTATAACCGCAGAAGCTTATCCTGTCTGAAAGCCCGTGAGCAGAAACGTATCTTTTCAGGGAGTCAATATAAGACTGTGCCCCGCCGCCATACAAATCAAGATGAATATGCTTTTTTATTTCATCCGGTAAAGCTTCAATTGCCTTTATTGCCTGGATCTGTCCCTTGTTTTCACAGAGAGTTCCTGTAAAAATAAAATTCAGGTCCGGTTTTGTGAAATCATGCTCAATATTTTCAGGGTAAACAGAAAGATTGATACCGTTGTATACCCTTCTCATTTTCTTTTCATCAAGACCCCTGCCTGCCCATGCTTTTTTCACCGCGTCTGAGATCACGATAAACAGACCGTCTATCCCGTTCATAAAATCGATAGGATTATTTCTGAGATAAATACAGTCGTAATCCTTTTCGCCGGTTTCCCTGATATGCCAGACATGGGGAATTCCATATTTTTTGCTTAGCCGTGCGCCGAAGTCGTCACGGTTGACATTTGTATGTATTATATCAACTCCGGAAAAATCAACAAGCTTTTCTATCCGCTCAAAAGCCGCATTATTGCCCTTTTTCCTTTTGAGCTTATAATGAGGGATAAGCATGGTCTTTACAAGCCTTCTGAGCTTTGTGCAGCCTCCGCCTATCATAAACGGTTCATAGCCGATAGTATATGTTTCAATTCCCTTTTCCCTGCACCATTTGCTTAGCATACCGTCACGGTATGTCAGCACCACAGGCACAACACCGTAATTGTTTTTCAGTGTATCTATTACTTCCTTCTGTGAGCGGAAGGCACCGCCCTGCTCGCTTTTATTAGGAATATAAACTACTTTCATAATCTTTCTCCCGGCTTAAAGCTTTTTCAAGAACACCTTGAGCTTTATCACATAATTAAAGCTCCTGTTCTTGAAATCAACATCACTTTCCCTCAGAAGTTTTTTCCTGTTTTTAAAGGAAAGATCATAATTGCAGATATCCTCTGCAATTTTCTTATATTCGGGCGTCATTCTGTCGCCGTAGCACAAAAGCAGATTCTCACATTGCTTTTTAAGCTTTATGCTCATATATCTTTTCACCTGTCTGTATCTGCCCTTTATTCCCACATTCAGCCCGACCGCATTTCCGCCGTGCTGACGGTAATTTATCCTTGACACAGGATCGACAACATAGCTTCCGCCAAGTGCAAGGCAGACCTTGAACGCCCAGTTGTCGTGACAGTGTATGAACTCCGGTTCTGCACTGTTGAGCGCATCAAGAAGCTGACGGTTGAATACCGCCGTGCATCCGGCAACATTGCTGAAAAAGAAATTAGTATGGGGATTTCTCTGAGTATATACGGAATGCACCGAGATCAGCTCCAGCTCCTCATCTACAAGCTTCTGACCGCAGTAATACATTGCCGGCTTGCTGTTATCCATTTCATCAAGCTCAGTAACCGCTGCAAGAAGCTTATCATCATCCCAAACATCATCCTGATCGCAGAATGCATAATAATCTGCCTGCGGTGCATTTTTCAGAAGATCAAGGAATCCCTTCTGAACATTGAGGTGCTCCCCGGTATACCATTTCAGAAGTCCTCTGCTCTGATAATCTTCAAGAATTGTCTTTGTCTTATCAGTCGAGCCATCATCCCTTACAAGGATATTAACCCTGACTCCCTTTTGTACGATAAGACTGTCAAGCTGTTCCTTTAAGAATCTTTCACCGTTGTATGTTGCCATTACAACTGCAACGCTGTGCATTTTTTCTGCTGCACGGTCATATCTTTCCAGATCCGGGCGATGTATATCTATTGTAAACAAGGCTTTTTTTCCATTACGCATACCCTCGGATACAACAAAACTGTCATTTCCTGCTGCGGGTAAAACAGCCGTTGAAGTATTACAGCTCTCCGGCATCATATTCTGTGCAAGAAGCCTTGAGCGCTTATCCTTTTTTGTAAGCAGATACAGACCTGTACTTTTTTTCCCGGCATTATAACATTCAGCTGCGAACATACCGTTTTCGCAAAGCGGATTGAAACCCTTTATATTATCAAGCTCAGCCCAGAAAAGCTGCGGCTGATTATTGAAAACGTCAATACAATAGAAATGTACCGCACCGCCGTTTTTTCTGAAAATTCCTGTTATCTCATCATTACCGTTCCAGCAGACGCTCAGAGGTTCAAGAGTTCTGTCACCGGATAGCCTGAGATTTTTTCCGTTTATATCACATACAAGAAGTCTTTTTACTGTCTTATCTCTTTCTTTGATCGTATGTATAAAAAGTATTTTTCTGCCGTCAGGACTGATTCTGAGGCTGTCTATTGAATGTACGGCATTCCATGCTGCTTCATCTGATTTAAAGCCCAAGATATCCTCACAGCTGAGTATCTCGCTAAGACTGCCGTTTTCTGTATCAACTCTGACCACAGCACTGCCTTCAGCGGAAAGCTTTTTCAGATTTGAAAATTCTATTGCAGCAGCCGTCTTTCCATCGGCAGTGATATCTGAAATATGGGAAGAAAGCACCCTGACTGCTTTTTTCATTTCAGGATCATAAATAACTGCACAGTCCTTTGAATCGATCATATCATTATATACGATAAGATCATTTCCGTCCGGTTTTATCCATCTTGCGCTGCAGCCGGTTCTATGATCCCAGAAATGTATCATTCCGATGCTCTGAAAGCTTTCCCTGCCGTATTCAAGATAACCGAGCACGGCACATTCTCCGGGTGAAGGCATCCTGCCTGAAAACGGTATCTTTAATGTAAGCACATATTTATTATCCGGATCTGTTATTCCTGCCGGACCAGCCGGAATATATCTGAAGCCGTCACAGGGAGAGAGCCAGCTTATTTTTCCTGCCGCATCAGAATGCGGTTCACAGTTAATATTAAAATCAAAACCCATATCAATCTCTCCTTAAAATCTGTATAAACGGCTGTACATGGCAGAAGGAGAATAATACCTGCATAAGCACACATTACACCCATTTAACCACATACACTTTTATATTGTATATCCTTACAGAT
>ONRO01000025.1 GCA_900320235.1 uncultured Eubacteriales bacterium | reverse complement strand
GGTGAGCTGACGGCTTCACTGAGAATATGCGATACTGTATTATAATATGTACTGTTTATTTCACTGAATATCATTTTTGCACCTCGTGCTCGCACTGAGCAATTCGCGTTATCGCTCATTCCATTCGCTCGGTCGTGTGTACTTATACTCTCGTCGCGCGGCATCCTTCATTCACGTCTTTTATAGCCTGAAAAAGTTTTACTCCGGCACCGCCCGGCTTTTTGAGCCTGTACTGCTTTTTTTTAAGCATATTGCCAATAATAATTATACACTGACCCGGCGTACCGGCAGCGTTATGCGCCCGAAGGAAGTGCCCTCGGGCGCTGTGCTCTTAGTAAGGAATACTGTGCATTCCAGCATTTCTGACTTTTCTGTGTAAGTTTTTTATACATCCTCATGCACCGATAATAACTGTCAGCTTTATCCTTTTCAGTTGTCACTGTTCATAACACGCAATGCTATTACCGTAATATCATCATCTCTGCCGTCATGCCTCCTTGTCACTGCTTCATCTGCTATCCTGTCAGCAAGCTGCTGCATCGTGTTTTCTGTATAATCCAGTATTATATTCTCTATCCAGTCCTCTCCTGTCGCTATTGCTCCGTCTGATACCATTACTATAATATCTCCCGCTGATAGATCGTCCTCTGTACATGAAAAATCTATCTGCGGCAGTATTCCTGCCGGAAGTGATGGTGTCTGCACCCTGTACATATCACGATTCTTCCGTATAAAACTCAGCGCTGCTCCCGCTTTCATAAACTGTGCGCTGCCGCTGTAAAGATCAAGTGATAAGATATCAAGCGTTGCAAGCGATTCATCTCCGGATTTTACAAGCAATGCCGAATTAACCACCTTCAGCGAACAATCATATCCCAGCCCGGCTTTGATAAGCTTTTCCATAATGCTTGATGCCATTCCTCCGTCAACAGCCGCTCTGCCGCCTGTTCCCATGCCGTCGCTGATGATCGCTACAAGCCTTCCGGCACCGTCTGTGAAATAGCTGAAATGATCTCCGCACAGCTTACCGTCTCCGCTGATATGCTGACTGCTTGCGATCTCCACATCAAGACAGGGTCGCTCGCAAAGTGTTATTCTTACAGTTCCGTATGCACTTGTTACAGTCGGTGTGTCAAAATGTCTGCCGCATATTCTGTTCAGCTCATGCACCAGAAGCGCACGTCTGAGCTTCCTGCCTTCGGTGTCGGATGCTTCCGCTTCAATTGTCATTCTTCCAAGATAATCTATCCTGCAGCTGACTGCCGTCGGACGTAGTCCCATTTCCTTGAGCTTTACAGTTATCTTTTCAGCAAGATCATTATCAAATACCTCATAATCCGAATATTCCTCAGCCATTTCCTCAAGTATACCGCCCAGTCCGCAGAACTGTCCTGCAACAACCTGTCTTACCTCGTCAATACGTTTCTGCGCTGCCCTTGAAGCAAGAAAGCTCTGATAACATTTATTGATTGCTGAGGTCATTTCTGATGTACGGCAGCATTTCTGTCTGAATTCATTGCAAAGTGCCGAAGGCTTGATTTCTCCCTCTTCCCTGAGCTTGTCCGTACAGCGAGAAAGCATTTCCATATCAACTCCGTCCCTATGCTCCCAGCAGAATACCTTCATACCGCAGCGTGAACAGGTCTGATCAACCGCATCCTTGAAAACTCTGTCCATTGTCGGTGTTATTATTTTTGATAGCCGCTCTGATACCTTTTCCACCTCGTCTGAAACATTTGAAAGTGCCTTTGAAGCAAAATCAAGTCGCATTATTACTGATCTGCGCAGTCCCTCTGTATGCTCATCATCGTTTCCGGAAACAAAAACAGCTCTGAGAAAGCTTGCCGTATTTTCAGGCACGAACAGAAAGATCACGCTGCCGATGATTATTTCATAGAGCATTGTGACAAGCCTTTCGGGTGTGCCTGTCTGAAGTCCGGTTATCATTGCCGCAAGAAGAAAGGCTCCGCAGCCCGCAAGACGTCCGAGCGGAGAAAACAGCCCTGACAGCAGCCCTCCGAATGCAAAGCATGCTCCGATAAAGGCAAAATCCGCTCCGCCCATGCTCAGCACTGCACCGCTTGCTATGCCTGCGACAGAACCTCCCTGTATACCTCCGTAGCGTGCTGCAAAAAGAATTATCAGTATTGCAGCTGTCCTGCCGAGAGAAATTTCCCACACAGAAATGCCAGACAATGCAAGCAGTCCTATACAGCCTGTCAGGATAAGACTTGCAAGCTCCTGCGGCATAAGCATACCCAGAGATCTTGTCCCTGACAGCATCACCGTTGTTCTTGAAATAAAAAAAGCTCCGGCGCCGGACAGCAGCGCTTCTGCTGTATACAGTACGAAATTTTTTGTTGTAAAGCCGCTGACACTCATCACTGCAAGACCTGTCGCAAACACCGGTACTATTGATACAACCGCAGAGTAAAACGAATGTGAATTGAGCTTTTTGATATCGCTCAGGGTCCATCTGATAGCTATTACCGCAGCTGAAGCCGCAATATAGCGGAAGCTTGCAGACGCAGCAGGAAATACTATGTAGCCCGCTGATGAACCTATAAAGGCAAAAAAAACATACGGAAACGGTACTGCCGCCGCAAGAGAAACTCCGAAGGGACAGTACTGACCGAATATCTGTGCCCTTGAAAATAGTAATCCTGCTGCGATAACTGCCGCGCGGAAAATCAGTCTGCGCATTCCGCTTTCTTCTGCAAATCTTCTGAAATCAAACATTCCGGGCAGTTCCTTAAGCTTCAAATATACCACCTCTGATAATTATTACCGCAGGCTGCACACATCAAACGCTGATCCGTTCATAAAACATCACAGAATCCTGACAGACAGCTGCAAAAAAAGCGATTGTCACCATTATAATCCGAAGATGCGGAATAGTTTGTCAAAAGCGGTTTGTGACTTAATAACGGAAATATTTACCTTATGAATACACTGATCTGTGATTTCAGCTTATTCTGAATTATTATGATACAGCCGGGGTACAGAAACCTGTCAGCAATCCTTGCCTGAATCATATTTCTGTTGATCGTGCTTTTATACATAATAAAAAAGCGAAAACCCTGCTGATCTCAATCAACAGGGTTTTCGCTCTG
>ONRO01000206.1 GCA_900320235.1 uncultured Eubacteriales bacterium | reverse complement strand
AATGCATCAATCGCATCTACATGTACACCCTTGTTGATCAGTTCATCAAGTATGTTTTCAGGGTATTTCTCGCTTCCTATTATTACAGGCATAGGATCTATCTGCTGAGTATTGACTATTATTTTTCCATCCTTTTTCAGGTGCTTAGCATATCTTGCTGCCTCAAGCTTTTCAAAGCTGACGATGAAATCAGCCTCGCCTTCATCTATTACAGGTGAATATACCTTTTCTCCGAATCTGACATATGTTACAACAGAGCCGCCTCTCTGGCTCATGCCGTGCACCTCACTTACCTTTACATCAAATCCTTCATCTGCAAGCAGTCTGCCAAGAAGCTTTGAAGCAAGAAGTGAACCCTGACCGCCTACACCTACGATCATTATATTTTTTGTTTCCATTATTATTCTCCCTCTCTTTCAAATGCTTCAAACGGACAAAGTTCGGAACAGACTCCGCAGCCGATACAAAGTGTATTATCTATAACCGCATGCTTATCCCTGAACGAAATTGCCGGACATCCAAGCTTCATGCAGCGCTTGCAGCCTCTGCACTTCTCCGGATCGATCCTGAGCGGTTTTTTCGGCTTGACATACTTGAGAAGTACACATGGTCTGCGGGATATGATAACAGAAGGCTCTTTCTTTGCAAGCTCTTCCTTTACAACCTTCTCACATTCAGCAAGATCATACGGATCTACTACTCTGACAGAATTTATTCCTACAGAACGGCAAAGGCTTTCAAGATCCACCTTTCCAGCCGGTTCGCCCTTTATATTATAGCCTGTTGCAGGATTCTGCTGATGTCCTGTCATGCCTGTAATAGAATTGTCGAGTATTATAACCGTTGCATTCGACTGGTTATATGCAATATTCATCAGTCCTGTTACTCCGGAATGTATAAACGTTGAGTCTCCGATAACTGCGACCGTTCTGCTTTCTGTATCGTCATTATCTGCTTTCAGGAATCCGTGAAGTCCCGATACTGCCGCACCCATGTCGATCATCATATCCATTGCATTAAGCGGCGGCATTGTTCCGAGTGTATAGCAGCCGATATCTCCTATTACTGTGAGATTATTCTTTGCGAGAACATAGAACATACCTCTGTGAGGACAGCCGGCGCACATCATCGGCGGTCTTACTGGTATCGGACTGTCAGCGCTTACAGTTTCCTTCGGCTCAAGTCCGAATGCATGAGCGATTATTTTTTGTGAGAGCTCTCCAATCATTGAGAATTTTTCTTTTCCGCAAACATCGATGCCGATATTTTTACAATGGGTTTCGATTATAGGATCAAGTTCTTCTATTACATATACCTTATCAACTGTTTTTGCAAAATCCTGAATAAGTTTTACCGGCAGCGGATTGACAAGTCCAAGCTTGAGAACTGAAACATCATCTCCGAAAACCTCTTTTACATACTGATATGAGGTAGAAGAGGTGATGATACCGAAATCATATTTTCCGTTTCCTGTTTCGATCCTATTGAGGGATGTTACCTCTGCATACTCTGTAAGCTTTAATGTTCTTTCCTCAACGATCGGATGTCTGCCGATTGCATTTGCCGGAGCCATTATGTATTTTCTGGGGTTTTTAACATATTCCTTTGTAACCTCTGTCCTCTCGCCCTTTTCGACAAGACTCTGTGAATGTGCCATTCGTGTGCACATCTTTACAAAAACAGGAGTATCAAATCTTTCTGAAATCTCATATGCTATCTTTGCAAAATCGAGTGCTTCCTGTGAATCAGACGGTTCAAGCATCGGTACCTTTGCAGCAATCGCATAATGACGTGAATCCTGCTCATTCTGTGAGGAATGCATTCCGGGATCGTCTGCTACACATATTACCATTCCGGCATTTATTCCGGAATAAGATACTGTGAACAGCAGGTCTGCCGCAACATTAAGTCCTACATGCTTCATACAACAGGCAGAACGTTTTCCTCTGAGTGCAGCTCCGAATGCAGTTTCTGCTGCAACTTTTTCGTTCGGTGCCCACTCACAGTAAACATCATCAAATTTAGCAAACTCTTCTGTAATTTCTGTACTCGGTGTACCCGGATAGCTTGAGATAAGTGAACATCCGGCTTCATAAAGGCCTCTTGCCAATGCCGCATTGCCTATCATCAGTTCTTTCATTCTGTAAACCACCTTTTTTCTTTTCAGACAAATCATTTTGCCTGATATTATTCTTTATTTACTTATTATTCCGGATTGCTATCCCGTCTGAAATTATATTTTCTATATTTCATACAGCAAAAAAACCGGAGGAAATAGAATACTCATTATATTTTACTATTTTTTTTCGTTTTAATCAAGTTTTTTTACGTTTTTTTACAAAAACTTCTCTTTGTAATCTTAAAAACACTTTAAATCAGTTATTTATTTTTCTGATAAAATAAAAAAAACACTGCCGGATTTTCTCTCCGTACAGTGTTTTTATTCAGAATTCTGCTCTGAATTCCACTTTATTATCCTTCATTGTCATTTCGTACTTTACACCGTGAAGTTCAAGAATAGATTTTACTATCGATAGTCCGAGACCGTTTCCGCTTTTATGACGGCTTTTATCTTTTCTGATATACGGCTGCCATATCTGTTTCAGATCGTTTTTGCTAAGCGGCTCACTCGGATTTGATACCATAAGGCTCCTTCCGCTTACATCTATTTCTATATTGCTTTCAGGCAGAGAATATCTTACTGCATTATCAACAAGATTCCTGATTACTGTGCCTATCAGTCCCATATCCGCCCGGATCATATTTTCACCGCTGTGTGATAATGAGATCTTTTTTCCCTCAGGCAGTGATGTATAATCATTTATTATCGAAGATGTCAGTTCATACAGATTAAATTCAGTCCGATTCAGAGTCATTTTATATGAATCAAGCTTGCTCAGCTCAAGCATCCTGTGAACAAGATTATTTATTCCGTCTGTCTGCTCGATGATCTTGTCGATATAGCTGTCACGCTCATCTGTATCAATATCTTCCTTCAGACTGTATGCATATCCGCTGATTACAAAAAGCGGAGTTTTTATATCATGTGCAAGTGCATTCGTGATATCTGTACGCTTCTGCTCCTGCAATATCTGTGACCTTACCATTGTCCAGATCATCAGGCACAGTATAACTGCTATGATTAGTAATATAGTAAAAATCACTGCGGTCCCTATTATAAGCTCTGCTGCACAGTTCTCCAGAAGATTTATCTTTGCAGCATATTGTATGATATAATCCTTGTTATTCTTATTCCCGGACACCGCTTTCAGCTGAGGCCTGTCATCATCCGGAGTAAAAACATTAAGATACAGCACATCTGTTGCATAGAATATATATTCAAATGTTCCTGTCTGTATCATCTCTGATGTCTGTTCTCTCTGCTTTGAAGTAAGTGAACTGATATAATCCTTATTTATTTTTCCTTCCGCAATGAATTCTTCCGGTATTATATTTCTTGTTATATCACTGCATTTGAATACTTCCTTGTTTTCAATCCGGTTTTCTGCAAGTGAATATGTTTTTGCTATCTCATCATCCATATACCAAGAATTTCCTTCCTGGGTTATGGCAATCTTCAGCTCAAGCGGAATATATTCATCTCTTCTGATATGAAATTTCGTGCAGACAAGCTCATACTTTCTGCCGTCGCTTAGTTTTGTTCTGAGATAACCGGCGATCTCATCCAACTGTTTTTCACTCAGCGGACCGCAAAGTTTATTGTAATCCACAAAACCATATACATCCGCTGATGATTCCATATCAGGCTGGACACCAAATACTACTCCTGTTTTATCCGCAGTATTGACAATATTTTTCTTCGTATCCTTCTCCGCAATTATGATCTGACTTTCACAGGTCTTTTTCATAATATCCTTGAAATAAATTGCATTGCTGTCATTGAGAAAAAGATAATCCATCTGATTCGCACCGCCAAGACCGGTGGACAACTGATGCTGGGCATATGAAAGATTGACCCTTTCCCTTGCTTGTACATTCTGCTTTTCACTGTACAGAATTATTGCACAATAGGTCAATGAAACAACAAGCCACACCGCAAGAAATATCATTGTAATCCTCAGAAATAATCTGTTTCTCTGTTGTTTAAGCCGCTTTTCCATTCAGCAATCCTCTATTCTGTATCCGCGGCGGATAACTGTTTTTATCAGCTTGCCGTTTGCGCCGAGCGCCTTTCTTAAATTCCGCATATGTGTATCCAGTACGCGCTCGTCCGTTCCGCTGTTATAGCCCCATACCATATCCATAAGCTGTTCCCGGCTGATTATCCTGCCCTTGTTTTCTATCAGTACCTTCAGTATTCCGTATTCCCTGGCGGTAAGCCTGACTTCTGCACCTGAACTGATCACCATTCCGTTATTCGGATTCAGTGACAGATCTCCTGTCGTGAATATTTTTGATCTGACCAGTCCCTTTGAACGTTTTATCAGAGCATTGGCTTTTTCATACAGTACGGGCAGAGGAAACGGCTTTACAACATAATCATCACAGCCGATCGCATATCCGTTCAGAATATCAGATTCATCTGATCTGGCAGTTATAAACATTATCGGAACATCACTGCTTTTACGCATTTCTCTGCAGATTTCAAACCCGTCTACTCCAGGAAGCATCACATCAAGAAGCAGAAGATCATAATTATTTTCATATGCCTTTTCAAGCCCTGTCTGACCATCTGAGGCTATATCTACACTGAAGTTTTCCTTTTCTTTTTTTGTAAAATAATTTGAAATCAGATTCTGAATATTTTTGTCATCTTCTACAAGAAGTATTCGATACATCTCTCTGACAGCTCCATTCTGCTTTTTAATCTGATTCTGGCTCTCTGTCAACGGATCCGGCAAAATGTTTGATATCCGTTTTTTCAGACAGTCAGGTCAGATTAATTACTCATATATCTTAAAATGATTATACATAATTTCTGCAGATATATCAATAACTTCAGATAAACTTCAGATTATTATTATACAATTATATTGAGGACTTCAGATT
>ONRO01000241.1 GCA_900320235.1 uncultured Eubacteriales bacterium | reverse complement strand
CGTCACGCTGCCGGCCGGCCACGGTTACTTGTATTTTTAAAAATAATCTGTTATAATTAGACTGTTATTTGTATTAAAAGTAATGGGAGGAAATGTAATGTTTTCTGTTGCAATAGACGGTCCTGCCGGAGCAGGAAAAAGTTCGATCGCTAAAGCAGTAGCTAAAGAGCTTGGCGTTATTTATGTTGATACCGGAGCGTTGTATCGTGCTATCGCACTTGGCTGTATAAAAATGAATATACCGGTCGAAAATGAGACAGCAGTATCAACTGTACTTGAAAAGATCAGAATAGAACTTGTTTTTGTTGAAGGAACTCAGCATGTTTTACTGAATGGAAAAGATGTATCTGAAGAAATAAGAACAGAAAAAGTATCTATGTCAGCATCAACAGTTTCAGGGATTCCTCAGGTAAGAGCATTTTTGCTTGAGCTTCAGCGAGGCTTTGCTAAAACTCAGAATGTAATCATGGACGGAAGAGATATTGGCACAGTTGTTCTTCCTGATGCTCAGGTTAAGATTTTTCTGACTGCATCTGCTCAGGCAAGAGCAATGAGAAGAACACTTCAGCTTGAACAAAAGGGTGAGCCGGCTGATTATGAAAAAATCCTTGAGGATATTATCAAAAGAGATCATAATGATTCAACAAGAGAAATTGCTCCATTGAAGCCGGCTGAGGACAGTATCATTGTTGATACTACTGATCTTGATCTTGAGCAGTCTGTGAATAAAATAAAGGAACTGATAAAAGGGAGGATGAAATAAAATGAATCCTCTGTATGCCATTGGCAAAGTACTTCTTTTTCCTATATTCAAGCTACTGTTTTTTTTAAAGGTTAATGGTAAGGAAAACATTCCTAAGACAGGCGGATTTATTCTATGTTCAAATCATATGTCAAATCTGGATCCTGTATTTCTTGGTCTGGCACAAAGACGGCAATTGTTTTTTATGGCAAAATCAGAGCTTTTCAGGAATAAACTGTTCAGCTGGTTGATACGGACACTTGGTGCATTTCCTGTTGAAAGAGGAGCCGGGGACGGAAAAGCAATCAATACTGCGGAAAATCTGATAAATGAAGGAAAGACATTGGGAATTTTTATAGAAGGAACACGCTCCAGAACCGGAGAATTATTAAGACCAAAAGCAGGTGCAGCAATGATAGCACAACAAACAAAAGCCAATGTTATTCCTGTATGTATTACCCCAAAGAACAAGAAGATACGTGTATTTAACAGGGTTACTGTATCAATAGGAAAACCGATCTCATTTGAAGAGCTTGGTCTTGAAGAAAACAGTCCTCAAGCTTATCGGAAGGCATCAAAAATGATAATGGGACAGATAATCGAAATGCGCAGGATCGATTCTGGTGAAAAAAAACTTCTGGAGGACAAAGAAAATGATAAAGGTTGCTAAGACAGCAGGATTTTGCTTTGGTGTAAGCCGTGCAGTAAATATAGTAGAAGAATTGCTTGGGCAAGGGAAAAAGGTAACAACTTTAGGGCCGATCATTCACAATCCTCAGATGGTGGATAGTTTAGCTAAAAGAGGGGTAAGGATCGTACAATCACCTGAAGAGGCTGAAAAGGACAGCACACTTGTAATCAGGTCACATGGTGTTTCTCTTGAAGTAATGCATAAGATAGAGGAATGTATGTCTGAATATCGTGATGCGACATGTCCTTTTGTCAGAAAAATCCACAAAATTGTTGCTGAACATTCAGCAAATGGGGAATTGATTCTTATCGCAGGTGATAAAAATCATCCTGAAGTTCAGGGGATTACAGGTCATATTGATGGTGATTTTCACGTCTTTAGTGATTGCCAAGAATTGGAAAAAATACTCAACAATATTCTAAAAAAGAATGATAAACCTGTTTGTATGGTAGCACAGACAACATTTAACACAAAAGAATGGAAAAATTCTTCAAAAATGTTGCAAAAACTCTGTACAAATGGTAAAATATTTGATACAATATGTAGTGCCACATCTGATAGGCAATCCGAAGCTGAAATGCTTGCAAAGGAATCTGACGTCATGCTTGTGATAGGAGGACGACAGAGCTCCAATACAAATAAGCTCTATCGTATATGTAAAAGTTGCTGCGAGGAAACTTATTTAATTGAGAGCGTGGGTGAGCTTCCATTAGAAGCCGTAAGGAAAGCCGTAAGAATAGGCGTTACTGCCGGAGCATCAACCCCGGCAAGCATAATAAAGGAGGTACTTGCTACCATGTCAGAAGAAATCAAAAATGTAGAAGAAAGCAAAACTGAAAACTTTGAAGAACTCCTGGAGGAGTCATTCAAAAATTATAATACAAACGGAAGGGTACGCGGCATAGTTGTTAGTATAACACCTACTGAGGTACGTGTTGATGTTGGCAGAAAACAGACCGGTATCGTACCGCTCAGTGAGCTTTCAAGCGATCCGAATGCAAAAACAGAGGATCTCGTAAAAGAGGGTGATGAGCTTGATCTCATTATCATGAAAACAAATGATCAGGAAGGTACAATTCTTCTTTCAAAGAGACTCGTTGATGCTCAGAAGGGCTGGGACGATATTGCAGAGGCATACGAGAATAAGACACTTGTACACGGTGTAGTAACAGATGTTATCAAGGGCGGTGTACTTGCACTTACAAATGGCATAAAGGTGTTTATTCCTGCATCTCAGGCAACAGCAACAAGAGGAGAGTCTCTTGATGGACTTCTTAAGAAGGAAGTTGATTTCCGTATCATAGAAACAACAGGTAGAAATAACAGACGCAGAGCTGTTGGTTCTATCCGTAGCGTGCTTGATGATGAGCGTAAGCAGAAGGAAGAGGCATTCTGGGCTGAAGCTGAGGTTGGCAAGGTATATACCGGTACAGTAAAATCACTTACATCATATGGTGCATTTGTTGATATCGGCGGAATTGACGGTATGGTACATATTTCTGAGCTCTCATGGAAGAGAATCAAGCATCCGTCAGAGGTTGTCAATGTAGGCGATCAGGTAGAAGTTTATATCAAGGCTCTTGATCAGGAAAAGGGCAAGATTTCACTCGGCTATAAGAAGGCAGAGGATAATCCGTGGGAGATACTTAAAAATAATTATCCTGTAGGAACTGTATGTGAAGTTGAGATCGTTGGTCTTACACAGTTCGGTGCTTTTGCAAAAATCATCGATGGAATTGATGGTCTTATCCACGTTTCACAGATTTCAGATGAAAGAGTTGAGAAGCCTGAGGATGTTCTTTCAGTAGGACAGAAGGTAACAGTAAAGATTACTGCTATCGACTTTGATAAGAAGAGAATCAGTCTTTCTATCAAGGCAGCAAATGAGACTGAAGAATCTGAAAGTGAAGCAGTTGAAGAAGCTGAATAAAAAATAATTCAATTAATATCAGGCATCTCAATTTGAGGTGCCTGATTCGTTTAGATAAAAAACTGTTATGCCCGGAATGAATTATGGCAATAAAAATGTTGTTTGGAGATGAACATTATGTATGATGAAATAAAGAAAAAAGCCAGAGATCTTGTTCTTGAGGTTCTTGATCAGGCAAATCTCAGAAAAGGAAGTGTTTTTGTGATCGGATGTTCCTCGAGTACTGTATGCGGAGAAGGCTATGGTAAGGCATCAAGTATTGATATTGCTCAGGCATTGTTTGATGGGATTTATCCTGAACTGAAGGAAAGAGGTATTTTTCTTGCCGCTCAGTGCTGTGAGCATCTTAACAGAGCAATAATAACATCAAAAGAGGTTGCCGATAAACAGATGAGAGAAATTGTCAATGTTGTACCTCAGCCAAAAGCGGGAGGATCTTTTGCAACAATAACATATAATACAATTACTGATCCGGTAGCAGTTGAACATATTATTGCTGATGCAGGAATTGATATCGGAGGAGTAATGATAGGCATGCATCTTCGTGAGGTTGCAGTGCCGCTTAACCTGAAGAATAATATAATAGGTAAAGCTCATATTACTGCTGCAAGGACAAGACCAAAATTTATCGGCGGAGAACGTGCTCATTATAATGAATCAATGAAGTAAGATTCAGTCAGTAGAATAAATGATAAAAGATATGTTTAATTTTTTTCAGAAAGGAGACAGAGATGGGATATAAAGAAGAATTTATTGAGATATATAACAATGAAATAAAAAGAGATGGAAGTCCTAAGCTTCTTGAGTGGCTTCAGACTACCGATTTTTTTACAACTCCTGCAAGTACAAAGTTTCACGGCGCATGCGAACAGGGGCTGGTAATGCACAGTATCAGCGTATATAAAACCATGATGGAAAAACATTTTGATCCTGAAACAGATAATTCAGAAAGCTTTGCAATATGTGCTCTTCTGCATGATCTTTGTAAAGCACAGTTTTATAAGATATCATCAAGGAATGTAAAAAATGATGAAACAGGACAGTGGGAAAAAAAGCCGTTTTATACTGTTGATGATGCATTTCCTTTTGGCCATGGAGAAAAATCAGTGTTTCTTATTGAGAGATTCATGAGACTGAGACCTGCAGAAGCAATTGCTATCCGCTGGCATATGGGCGGATTCGATGAGGCCGCAAGGGGAGGCAGCTTTGCAATAAGCCAGGCTTATGAAAAATACCCGATTGCTGTGAAGCTTCATCTTGCAGACCTTGAATCTACATATCTTCGTGAAAAGGGTACATCATCTGCAAGATGATCCGGTCGGTTATTAATAATTACAT
>ONRO01000203.1 GCA_900320235.1 uncultured Eubacteriales bacterium | reverse complement strand
GTTTAATCTTATATATATCATTTATCTGACTGCCTTCAGTTACTGAAATGCTCTTGCTTACTGAAACATATCCGTCCTTCTCGAATACAAAAATATAATTGCCCCAGTTCAGTTTTACACTGTATTCTCCCGAATCATTTGTTACTGTACTCTTGACCGGCTTTCCGATAACATTATACTGACTTTCGTAAATATTTACATTCACTTTGCTTACAGGTATCTGATCATTACCGCTGTCACGGACGATCCTGCCCCGGACAATCTCACGCTCGTCCTTCTGCAATTTAAGAGTATATTTGTACAGGCAGTTTCTGTACACCAAAAGCTTTGTATCAAGCTCTTTATAACCTCTGAGCTTTACTTTTACAGAATATGATCCCTCATAAAGGTTACCAATCTGAATAATATCCTTTGAAGGTCCATGTCTTGTTTTTGTGGGCTGGGGTGTGCCTTTTTCAAGCTTTTTAAATGTATATTCAGCTTTTCCGGACAATGTAATATCCGTACCCCTGCTGTCCTGCAGCTCTATTTTCAGAGTTCCTCTTTCGTCAATGACCTGAAGACTGTCAAATGCGGATCTTATTGTTGAAAGCTGACTGTCTGTAAATTTTCTTTTCTTTGCCGCTGCTATCAGCTTTCTTCTTACGCCTATAAAATCAGACTTTACTCCCCATGACCCCATCTTCATAGCTTCATACCAAAGACCAGTCTGTTTTTCAATACTTATCGGTGCTTTCTGGTTTGAAGCCATCAGGTATGCGGCACGGAAAAGAATATATCCGTCTCTGTGTGCGACCTTGCTGTAACCATTTGTATCACTGAAATCTGCCGGATTGAGAAATTTATCATCTTTGACACTGACTGGATTTTTGCACTTATCAGGGTCGCTTGCATCTCTTGAAACCTTTCTGTCCTCAGCATGCTGCCAGTTTCCGTCTACAAAAGCTCCGAAAACATCGGCAAGTCCTTCATTAATTGCTCCGCGGTAGTCATTAGAATAACTCATATCGCCCATAACTTTATATACCACTCCGTGGGTATACTCATGTGCAGCTACATCATAACAGGCTGCAAAAGGCCGAAGATTACTGTTCTTTTCACTGTTGTCATAAAAAAATATAAAGGCGGAAGCATGTGAAAAAACAGAATTATCGTATTTTTCAGGACGATGTAGCGCAATATTGAGATCCTTCTGGTAATTTTCATAGAATTTCCATTTAAGTTTATTTTCGTACCAGGTATGCACATCCAGTACATTCTTGTATGCCGAAACAGCATCTGCATCCCATTTTGAAAGATTATTCCCCGAATAAATCCTGTATTTTTTTGTATCCGGATTATAATATCTCATATTGATATGATTATCTGTATCCCTCATATAATAAACTTTTACGTTATTATCGTTACTCTTTGCCTGAAGCTTGAATGATACTTTTTTCCCCAGAAGATTATTGCCGCTGCCGATAACGTTTTCTTCTTCATCAAGGCTTTCTCCGACAGAAATGATTTCCTCTGTCTTTCCTGTTTCCGCATTTATAAATACAGTATATTCTGACTGTGCCCCGTTCTTTTTCTGAGCAATTATATCAAATCTGTACGACAGAACCGGCTGTCTTTCATCGTCTGACGTTGTATATATTATGATTTCAGGTTTTTTGACATTGCTTACGCCTTCAAATAATTTTCTTGCTGCTGTTTCTGCGTTTTCAGCTGTTATTGAAGGAACTGTTGAAATATTTCTCAGCTTTTCAGTCGGTACAATATCAGAATCGAACCAATCAGTTTTTCCTTCCTGATCGACCGATACAGCAAGCTTCCGGCCGTATACCTTTACACCCTTATAACACTGATCAAATTTGAAAACGCTGCCGTATTCATTTCGGTCGGTATAAAACAGTGACAGCTCATCTGCCGGTGAATCAAGACCTATCACAGAACCTATGCCCTGAACAGCTTTCAGCGCATCTTCTGAATCGTCCACCTTTTCTTCACAGAAGCTTCCTTCTATTATCGCTACCGGAGAATCCTTGCTGTCATTACAGTAAATTATATCCGCATCATCATTATTCTTATTCATTTCTATAATGCTTTCGACATCTTTTTCCTTGACCGGTGTTTCATTCTTTATTCCGACTACGGTCAGCTCAAAGCTTTTTGTCTCAGTCACCCTTCCGTCTGAAACCGCTGCTGTAAGCACGACATCTGCATTTTCTCCCTGAGGTCTTTTCACCTTTCCGTCAGCCGTAATAAGATCCGGCCGGCTGCTGCTCCATGAAACCGGTGTATTATCAGGTGCTGCCGATGGAAGAACTATATCGGAAACTACATTGAAATATGAATTTCCGCTGCCGTAGCCTATTTCCACTCCCTCAAGCGTGTTATACAGCTCTGCCTGTACGGTCTGCTCCGGGATCCATTTTGCATACAGTGTCATATTACCGTTTATACGGTCTGTTCTGAAATCAAATCTGTTTTTCAGTTTTTTATCACTGTACCAGCCTGCAAATACAAAACCTGTCTTTGCAGGAGTGTCCGGCTCTGAGGCAAACATACCTTTCTGTACACTTATTTTCCTGATACTTCCTGCTCCATCTGTTTCAAAGCTTAAAGTAAAGCTCACTGTCTTTTTCTCATTCCTGTCCTGACTTTCGGAAATTGTTTTTACAGCTGTCGCTTTTGATGACAGCTCAGTCTGTTCAGAACGGGTGATTTCAGGAAGTAAAAATGAATCCGTTTTTTGCTTCAATACATTCTGCGTATTATCCTTTGCATATACTGTGCCTGACGGAATCGCAGCAGCACTTCCTCCGATCAATGCAGCAGTAAGCAGAATTGCAGTTATTCTTTTTGATGGTTTCATAGTTTTCCTCCTTCAGTTTTTTATATTATGGCTGTTTAACTTATTCATTAAAAAATGTCCGATATTTTCTGACTTATCAGATAAGCTGATCATTTATTTTTTATATTATTTTGCCATTACAATGATCTATCTCATGCTGTATAATCTGTGCCGTAAAGCCGGAAAAGCTTCCTGTATGCTTTTTCATCGCAGTGTCGCAGTATTCAACCGTTATTTTTTCATAGCGCAGAGTTTTTCTTGTTCCCTCAAGCGAAAGACAGCCCTCTTCTGCTTCATAGCTTTTGTCAGAATGTGCTGTGATGCGGGGGTTCAGCATTATTATCGGCGCAAGCTGAGTCTGTACGATAATGATGTTTTTCCGCACACCGATCATATTGGCTGCAAGTCCGACGCAGCGTTCACTGTTTGCCCTGAGCGTATCTGCAAGATCCTGTGCCGCAGCGGAATCTTCCTTTGTCGCAGGGACAGATTTCAATCTGAGAAACATTATATCCTTTACAATCTTTTTTTCCAATTGCATCATTCTCCTTTCAATGGATCTCTGAATATTTATTCAGTCTTTTCTCAGGTATTTTTTTACATATATGTATTTTCCACCGCTTTTCTGAACATAATAATCCTGAAAGCGAGGAATTGTTATGACACTTATCAAATGCTGTGAAAACTGTGTATATCAGAAGGACGGGATCTGTTGTCTTGACCGTGTTTCGGGAGTCAATAATCTTTCACACAGCGGATGTATACACAGACTTATCCTTCCAGGCGTATGTCAGTCCGACTGTATGAAAACCGCTCCTCTTGCAGACAGCTTCAGCGTACAAGAGCCGCTACCGCATCGCGGATGGTCCTGACGCCGATGACCTCTATTTCCGCGTCGTCCGGCAGATTCAGGTTTTTCAGGTTATGATACGGCAATATACACCTTGTAAAGCCTAATCTTGCTGCCTCGGTCACCCTCAGGGCGGCATGGCTTACTGCTCTTATCTCTCCTGTCAGGCCAACCTCGCCGAAAGCAAGAAGATCCTCAGGCACAACTATATCCTTCAGGCTGCTGACAAGTGCGATCGCAACCGCAAGGTCAGCTGCCGGCTCATCAAGCCGCAGTCCGCCGATCACATTGACATATGCATCAAGGCTTGAAAAATAATATCCGCATCTTTTTTCAAGTACTGCAAGGAGCATACTCATTCTGTTGTAATCAAAGCCTGTGGACATTCTTCTTGCATTTCCGTAGCCTGAATTTGTTACAAGTCCCTGTATTTCTGCAAGAATAGGTCTGCTTCCCTCCATCGGACAGGCTACACATGTTCCGCTTACATTCTTCGGTCTGCCGGACAGAAGCATCATCGACGGATTCTCCACCTCAGACAGTCCGCTGTCTCCCATACAGAAAACACCTATTTCATTTGTTGAGCCGTAACGGTTCTTTACAGCTCTGAGTATTCGGTATGACATCTGCTTATCGCCCTCGAAATAAAGAACTGCGTCAACGATATGCTCAAGGACCTTTGGGCCTGCTATTGCGCCGTCCTTATTTACATGACCGACAATTATACATGGTATATCCAGTGTTTTGGACGCTCTCATAAGTATGCTTGTACATTCCCTGACCTGTGTCACGCTTCCCGGAGATGAACTCAGTTCCTTGAAATTCATCGTCTGGATCGAATCGATCATCACAAGGTCGGGTTTTTCGCTCTGTATCCTGTCAGCGACAGCCTCAACATCAGTTTCTGTCATTACATATAGATTTTCACAGTTTACACCAAGCCTTGTCGCACGAAGCTTTATCTGTCTTTTTGATTCTTCTCCGGAAATATAGAGTATTTTCAGTATCTTCCCCAGATGGCTGCATATCTGAAGCAGTATCGTTGATTTTCCGATACCCGGGTCGCCGCCGAGCAGAACGAGCGAACCTTTTACTATTCCTCCGCCGAGCACCCTGTCAAGCTCCTTTGAGCCGGTATAATAGCGGTATTCATCTTCAGTGGATATCTGAGTAATCGGCACCGGTGCTGCCGAAGGTCTTGCACGCACAACTGATGCACTTTTACTTTTGCCGTAGCTTTCTCTTATTTCCTCGCTCATTGTGTTCCACTGTCCGCAGCCGGGACATTTTCCGAACCATTTTGCGCTTTCATATCCGCATTCAGAACATATATATATAGTTTTTATCTTTTCTCCCATTTTACTCTCCTGTTGTTTTTCTCAGGCTCTGACCCTATCTTTATTCCGCAAATTCCGCATACATATTTAAAAGGGCATCCGCCTGAGCAGATGCCATAATTTTACTGTTCTGGTTTTTTTTCAGGCTCATCAAGCTTTTCAGGATATCTCAGAGTCGGAACTCCGCCCTTTGCAAGCTGAGGATCCTCATCCTCATCAAGAGGAAGTGAATTCTTGATATAGAAATTCTCTTTTATCTCTGTAAGCCTGTCGAGGTTCCTGCAAAGCCTGAGATAGATATTCTCAAGCCTGTCATCAAGTGTTACTGTACCTATTTTTATATCACGGCGAAGATAAGTCAGATCCTCACGGAAAAGCTTTATCTCCTTTTCGATATCATCGATAAGCATTATTGTATCCATTGCCTTTTCCTGTGCCTCATCGATTACGCCGTGCGCTCTCAGCTCAGCGTTCATCTTGATCTTGACAAGGCTTTCCTGAAGCTCATCATATCTTTTTGCCTTGATGACAAGTGCATCATACTGTTCCTGAAGCTGACGTTTTTCGCCAAGCCTGAGCTCAAGCTCCTTCTGATATGCTTCAATATCATTTTCACGCTGTCCGATTGTTTCAGCAAGGCGCATCTGTGTTTCCTGAAGAGAACGGTAAAGTGCATTTCTTGATGCAGTCATTTCTATCAGGGCAATATTCTTGTCTGTTGCCTCAAGCTCTGCCTTTTCGAGCTTTCTCTGAAGAAAATCTATCTGTTCCTCGGAAGTAAGCTTTGAATCAGTAATATTTTTAATTTCATCCTGAGCTTCATTTTCTTCTGAAGTCTGTTCAATATCTCTTTCCTCAATAATCTCCTCACTGATAAGCTTTATTTCTTCTGCCATCGGTGTCACCCCTTTTTCATACAAACCCCGGTCAGGGATAAGTATTATTCCATTTTTGCAGCAGTCCGAACTGCAATTAATGATGATATAGATAATTATAACATATTTTCATTTCACAAATCAACAATTTAAACAAAAAATATAAAAGTTTTTATAATAAAACACAAAACCATTTGTTATTTCAGTTTTTTGTCTGACATTTTGCAATCAGTTCTGCCGGGCTGCACATATCAGGGTACAATTCACCTTTTCCGTAACCTTCGGCACAGAAATACTCTTCTGTGCAAAGGTAATACATTTTCATTTTTTCTCAGCCAAGGCGGCCGAACATCTTTTCTATGTCATATTTTTTCATAAAGAAATATATCGGTCTTCCGTGCGGACAGCAGCGTATTTCCGGATTATTTTCCAGAGTTATCACAAGCTCGATCAGCTCCTGAGGATGACTTTTATTTCCGCCCTTTATTGCTGCACGGCAGGCTGTATTTGCATAGATCCATTCCATTTTTTCCGACAGAACGAGCTTTTTATGTCTGCAAAGATAATCAGCTATTTCCTCAAAGCTTTCAGTTATATCTATTGTTTCCATCATCACAGGTACTGAACGGATCAGTATTGTTCTTTCGCCGAAGCAATCGACCTCAAAGCCTGCCTCAAGAAGCATATCACGGTTTTCAAGCACTGTCTGAGCCTCTTCCTTTTCAAGTGTCACAGACACAGGCTCTAAAAGAAGCTGCGGTGTAAGACCTGTCTGGCGTCCCTTGAGTCTTTCATAGATCAGTCTTTCGTGAGCTGCATGCTTATCTATGAACATCACCCTGTCGCTGCCGTATTCTATTATTATATATGTAGAGAATATCTCGCCGATATATCGTATCGGTTTTTCACGTTTTTCCTCGTCTACTATACTTACTGGCTGTTCACTTACCTTTGCAGTCTGAACAGGCAGTTCATCTGTCAGGCTATCTTCTTCTTCAGCCTCCTGAGCTTGCTCTTTATCTTCATTTTCTTCCGCCTGCTTTTCCTCAGCTGATTTTTTCAAAGGAAAATTCAGTATTAATTCTTCATCCTCATCTTCCTCATCCACCTGCGTCACCACTGTTTCAGGGACTTTTTCTTCAGTTTTCTGTTCTGATGCTTCTTTTCTGAAAAGCTCAGACAGATCTGAGATATACAACTCCTCTGTCTTTATCTTTTCCGCTCCGCTGCCGTCGTCTGTATGGACAATCGGTTTCGGGTCTGTGCGTGATGACAGTTCCTTCAGTCTTGCCGATTCTTCATTTCGCATTGCTGACGGCCGGTTTTTCATTGCATCGGGAAGATTTCCGAAAAAGCTTCCTGCTTCAAATTTTCGTTCAGCCTTCTGAATACCGTATGAAAAGCCGAGCTGCGAAGCCTTATCAACAGGCGGAATCAGAAGCTGAGGTTCTGTATACTGCGGTTTTTTTCCGAAAAGTTCCTCTTCATTTCTTGTGTCATACTGCATTATTGCACTTTTGACACCGTGGTAGACAGCTTCATAGACAGGTGCTTCGTTTGTGAATCTTACCTCAAGCTTTGCCGGATGAACATTCACATCAAGCATTGAACAGTTCATTGTAAGCATCAGCACACATGAAGGGTATTTACCGACCATAATGCTGCCTCTGTATGCCTGTTCAACAGCTGCCATTGCTGTTTTGGAGCGTACATATCTTCCGTTTATATAGAACATCTGCATACTTCTGTTTGCCTTGACAGATGCTGTCGGCTTTGTTACGAAGCCCTCGACCTTTATATTATTTCTTTCATAGCTGACGGGCATAAGATTATCAAAAAACTGTCGTCCGAAAACCTGATAGACTGCATTTTCAAGCTTGCCGTCCCCCTGAGTTTTCATTATCTGTTTCCCGTCACGGATAAAGGTGAAGCTTATTTCCGGATGAGAAAGCGCTATTCTGTCCATAAGTGCAGATACGGCGTTTCCCTCGCTGATATCACGCTTGAGAAATTTCATTCTTGCCGGTACATTATAGAAAATATCTCTGACGATGAATGTTGTTCCCTGCGGACAGCCGATCTCTTCGGACAGCTTTTCCTCGCTTCCTTCAATACAGTAGTGTACACCATTCGGCTCTTCATAATGCTTTGTCAGTATTTCGACCTTTGACACAGCACATATTGACGCAAGTGCTTCACCTCTGAAGCCAAGAGTTCCTATCGCATCAAGGTCATCCTTTACGCTGATCTTACTTGTTGCATGGCGAAGAAAAGCCTGCCTTACATCTTCTGCACGAATTCCGCAGCCGTCATCACTTACACGCATGAAGGTCGTTCCGCCGTTCTGTATTTCAACGGTTATGCTTTCCGAGCATGCGTCTATACTGTTTTCCACAAGCTCTTTTATGACTGAGCTTGGTCTTTCTATCACCTCGCCGGCTGC
>ONRO01000076.1 GCA_900320235.1 uncultured Eubacteriales bacterium | reverse complement strand
TACAGCTGTCAGTGAGCTGCAACCTTCAAATGCTGATGCTCCGATCTTTTTCAGACTTGAGGGAATATAAACTGATGTAAGTGATATACAATTCTGAAATGCACCATCTCTTATGGTTTTTATTCCTTCAGGCAATGTTACTATCGTGATCTGACTAAGACCACTGAATGCCTGTGTTGATATCTCTCTCACATTTCCCGGAATAGCAACAATGGTTGACTGACCAAGGTATTTTTCAAGTACGCCGCCGATTATAATAAATTCACTGCTGCTTTTTACAGTATGACTATTTACTTCATTTTCCGTTCGGGAAGCAGAGTTATCTCTGAATTTTCTGATTGCTTTTTCAGCAGGATATTTTTCTCTGCAATACGGACAAATAATATATTCCTGTGAATCATCAGCCGAAATAAATGCTCCGCATCGGTAACATCTGGCCGGAATCAATGGCATAAATATCCCTCCCTTATTCAGTTTAACATACCAATATTTCATTGTCAATCATTTTGCACATATTATTTTAATTAACAAGCATTTATTAATGCAATATTACTTAAGTGAAAGACAGGATTTTATAATATTCAACTACGATAAGGTACATATGATCCGGCTGATAGTACTTATTTCGTAAATTTATCGCATCAGATTATTAACGACTGGTTTTGTTTTTTTATTTCTTATACGGTTCAGGCTGAATAAAAATGGCGATGCCCGATTAAATTTTTTCAGTCTATCCAAGACGTGAATCAAGGGTGCACCCCTATGGCACTTCCTGCGGGCACGTCACGCTGCCGGCGGAAGAAAAAATATGATTATATCTTGAACATCAAACAACAATATGCTATAATAAATAATAAGTATATTTTTCAGCCCAGGATTAATATTTTTATATAATATTCAGTCAGCACTTTATATTTATGTAATTTATCCAGGTTGAAAAATAAGATTTATTAAAATACTATAAATGCATATCATGCTATTTTTTAACAATAAGTCAGTTATTGACCCAAAGCTTTCCGGATCCAGTCATTTAATTTTGAACATTGATGTTTTATCATTATTTCTGAATCATTTTGTCACTATTGAATGAAAGCTTATGTTTAAAATTGGTTTATGAATATGCAAAAGCAAAGGAGAATCAGTATGCAATACAAAATCTTAGGAGAACCTCTTCCTGTCGTTGAATGTCACCTTTCCTCAGGCGAAACTATGATTACTGAAAAGGGTGCAATGAGCTGGATGACACCTAACATGAAAATGGAGACCACAGGCGGCGGTATTGGAAAAATGTTCGGAAGAATGTTCTCCGGTGAATCAATGTTCCAGAATCGTTACACTGCTCAGGGCGGAAACGGAATGATAGCTTTTGCATCAAGCTTCCCAGGTTCTATCCGTGCATTCAACATTTCTCCCGGAAATGAAATGATTGTTCAGAAATCCGGCTTCCTGGCATCAGAATCCAGTGTAAATCTTTCAATACATTTTCAGAAAAAGCTCGGTGCAGGCTTCTTCGGCGGTGAGGGCTTCATTATGCAACGTCTTTCAGGTCAGGGTGTTGCTTTCGTAGAAATAGACGGTTATGCCGTAGAGTATACTCTTGAACCCGGTCAACAAATGATTATCGACACCGGTTATATCGCTGCAATGACAGCAAGCTGCTCAATGGATATCCAGACTGTTCCTGGCGTAAAGAATGCATTATTCGGCGGCGAAGGTTTATTCAACACAGTCGTTACAGGTCCCGGTAAAATCATTCTTCAGTCTATGCCGATCAACAATGTCGCTTCTTCAATCGCTCCCTTTATTTCTACAGGTAATGGTTAATATTTCAGGATCCCCTTTTCGGCCATGTGCCGGAAAGGGGATTTTTGCATAAAAAAATAAGTAAATATGCTGAGCTTTTTCTGTTGTAAAAACTGTGATAAGCTTGAAAAAGAAAAAAATATATTCTATAATAGTAAAGTAATTTATTTCGGAGATGAAATTATGAAAAAATTCTTTACTATATTGATCTGTAAAATGCTCAGAGGTATCGGAAAGCTTGTCGGAAAGGGCAGTTCACTTCCCGGTAAAATTGCACTTAAACTTTGTCCGGATATTCTGAGCCGAGTCGAGCTTCCGGAATATATAATTGCAGTAACCGGCAGCAACGGTAAAACCTCAACTGTTGAAATGATCGCTCATATCCTTACGGAAAACGGCAAAACTGTTTCCTGGAACAAGGAAGGCTCAAATCAGATCGAAGGAGTTACAACACTTGTACTTGGCAGCTCTACTCTCGGCGGTAAGGTAAGAAGTGATATCCTGCTTATTGAGAGCGATGAGCGTTTTGCCAGATATACATTTAAATATATCAAGCCTACTCATTATGTTATCACCAATCTTTACAGAGATCAGCTTACAAGAAATGGTCATCCCGACTGGGTGTTTGATGCTCTGAAGGACAGTATTTATCCTGAAACCCAGCTCATACTGAATGCTGATGATCCGCTTGTTTCACTGTTCGGTTATGAGCGTGATAATGTAACATGGTTCGGTGCGGATGAGCTTTCAACAGATACTAAAGAACTTGTAAGCGTTTATAACGATGGTGCTTACTGTCCACATTGTAAAGCACCAATGGTATACAGCACCCATCATTACAACCACATCGGACATTACAAATGTACGTCATGCGGTTATAAAAGACATGATACCCAGTATACTCTTACCTCTGTCGATCTTGATGAAGGTCTTGCTGTGATCGACGGAAAATACAATATTTCTCTTGCACTGAAATCACTTTATAATATTTACAATATTCTTGCTGCCTATACGGTTGCATCCATAGTAGGTATTGACGGTCAGAAAATCGCTGAGGATATGAGCGACTATGTAATGAAAAACGGCAGAGTCATTACCTTTGAGATCGGAAACAGACAGGGAACTATGCTGACATCAAAGCATGAAAACAGCATTTCCTATGATCAGTCAATCCGTCTTGCCTCTGCTGATAAAAACGGCTGCGATGTTATGTTTATCGTGGATGCTGTCAGCAGAAAGTATTTTACAAGCGATGTTTCATGGCTTTGGGATATTGACTTTGAAATGCTTCAGAATGATAATGTACATGAGATAATTCTTTCAGGAAAATACAGCAATGATCTTGCAGTAAGATTTTCTTATACTGATATTCCGACGGAAAAAATCAGGATAATCGAGGATATTCCTGAAGCATATAATTATCTCAGAAGCGACAGAAAGGAATACATTTATGTCATTACCTGTTTCTCTGACAAGGGTAAATTCCTTTCATTATTATAAACCGGAGGGCCGAAACAGTATGAAAATACTTCATTTATACCATGATCTGATGAATCTGTACGGTGATTATGCCAATGTTCTTGCACTGCAAAGACTTCTCAATAATAATGGCATTGAAACCGTCATTGACAAGCTTTCTGTATCAGATTCCGCAAAGCTTTCCGATTATGATTTTATCTATATCGGTTCCGGCACAGAAAGAAATCAGAAGCTTGTTCTTGAGGATCTGAGAAAATATAAGGACGAGCTTAAAAAGTGTATCGATAACGGAAAAGTAATTCTTATGACGGGCAATTCCTTTGAAATGCTCGGAAAATCCATTACTGACTGCAGCGAGAATAAATATGACGGCCTCGGTATTTTTGTTTTTGAAACATCTGAACAGAACAAAACCCGTATTACTGCAGATGCAATTCTTAAAACAGATATGTCTGATAAAAAGCTTGTTGGTTTTATCAATAAATGCAGCAGCATTACAAAAGTTGATACTCCTCTTTTTGCAGTCAAAATGGGAATAGGCAACAGTGATAATGATAAATCTGAAGGTGTTCGCAAAAACAATTTCTTCGGAACACATCTGACAGGTCCGATTCTTATAAAAAATCCCTATTTTCTTGAATGTATCGCTTCGCTTGTCGTCGGAAAGGATAAGAAACTCAATACCGATTATCTTACATACGAAAAAGCCGGTTATGAGGTTACTCTTTCCGAGCTTAAAAAAAGAATGGAAAACGAAAACTGATAAAAACAGAGCTGCTACATTAATTATGTACAGCTCTGTTTTATTCATTTCATATTATGCTTTCTTTGCCTTATAGCCTGCATTTTCAACAGCCCTGATAAGCTCGGATATTTCTGTCTCCTTTGAAAGCGTTACTGCAGCCATTCCGTCTTTCAGACTGACTTCCGCCTCTGCTACACCGTCAACACTCGTCAGTGCTTCTTTTACATGTGCAACACATTTTTCACACATCATTCCCCTGATTTTTAGATTTACACTGTTTCCATCCATCTCTTTGTCCGCCTTTCTCTGTTTTTTTGATACACTGCCTTCGGCATCATACATTCTGAAACGCCTTAGACGCAATGCATTTGTTACAACGCATACTGAGCTGAAACTCATCGCAGCTGAACCTATCATCGGATTCAGCATCAGCCCCACTCCATAAAAAACTCCTGCCGCAACGGGAATTCCTATCGCATTATAAAAAAATGCCCAGAACAGATTCTGCCTGATTGTTTTCATTACAGCCTTACTCAGTCTGATAGTATTTACTACATCATAAAGATCACTTTTCATCAGAACTATATCAGCCGAATCCATCGCAATATCTGTTCCTGCTCCGATAGCGATCCCGACATCCGCCCTGACAAGTGCCGGAGCATCATTTATTCCGTCTCCAACCATTGCTGTGCATTTTCCGCTTTCACGAAGCTCAGAAATTGTTCTTTCCTTATCTGCCGGAAATACCTCGGATATGACATTTTTTATTCCTGCTGCCCTGCCGACTGCTGCTGCCGTTCTCTTGTTATCTCCGGTCAGCATTATTACCTCTATCCCCATGCTTTCAAGCTCTTTTACCGCTTTTGCACTTGACGGTTTTATTGGATCAGCTGCTGCAATCAACCCGATTATTCTGCTGTCTTTCAGAAAAAATACCGGCGTCTTGCCTTCATCAGCAAGTCTTTG